>DATLPF010000026.1:0-4586 GCA_035535875.1 Propionibacteriaceae bacterium | reverse complement strand
GGTGCGACGATCAGGCACGTCTTAGGTCACGGCGATCTGATCGTGATGGGCGGCTCGTGCCAGCGCACGTGGGAGCATGCAGTCCCGAAGACCACACGATCGGTGGGTCCGCGGATTAGTGTGCAGTTCCGGCCGAGTGGTGTGCGCTAGCGGAATATGGGTCCGACCCCTTACGCCAAGAAGTCCAGCAAGGCCTGGTTGATCTCCTCGGCGTGCGTCCACAGCATGCCGTGCGGGGCGCCCTCGATCTCAATGTACGTGGCGCTGGGCAGCATCTTCGAGAACCTGCGCGCGGTCACGTCGATGGGCAGGATCTTGTCGGCGGTGCCGTGCAAGATCAACGCCGGTACGTCGATCTTGTCCACGTCGGCGCGGAAATCGGTGAGCCAGGTTGGCTGCGCCCACACCGTCGAATAAGGCGAGGCATTGGCCGCCACCTGCCAGCTGGCTCGCAGCGCTTCCTCGCTGATGCGACTGCCAAGGTTCTCGTCGAGAGAGTAGAAGTCCGCGAAATAGCCGGTGAAAAAGGCGTAGCGGTCGGCCTTAGCCGCATTGAGTGGGCCCTCGAAGACCTCAGCTGGTAACCCGTCCGGATTGTCGTCGGTCTTGAGCATGAAGGGCTGCTGGCAGCCAATGAACACCGCCTTCGCCACCCGGTGTGACCCGTAGCGGCTGAGGTAGCGGGCCACCTCGCCGGTGCCCATCGAGAAGCCGACCAAAACGGCATCCTGCAGGTCCAATGTTGAAACCAGACCGCTGAGGTCTGCGGCGTAGGTGTCGTAATCATGTCCGCTGGTCGGCCGGCTGGACTTTCCGAAGCCGCGTCGATCGTAGGTGATCACCCGCTTGCCGGCATCGAGCAGTACCGCCGTCTGCTTCTCCCACGAGGAGCCGTCCAGAGGGTATCCGTGAATCAGCACCACAGGCTGGCCGGAGCCATGATCCTCGAAGTAGAGCTCGATGGGAGCGCGGTTCTCGGTTCCGACGGTGACGTACGGCATGGTTGGTTCCTCTCTACTTTGCGGATCGGCTGGGATGCTCAGTGTGCCGACATTAGCGGTGCCATGCCGACGGCCCGCGTGGGAGCCTCTGCATCACCACATATCGCGAGCCAGTTGGCCAGCATCTGGTAGCCCCATTCGGTCAGCACAGATTCGGGATGGAATTGCACGGCTTCGACCGGCAGCTCGCGATGCCGTATGGCCATGATTACCCCGCTAGGTGTGGTTGCTGTGACGTCAAGCACCTCAGGCCGCGTCGCTGGCTCGATGGCCAGCGAGTGGTAGCGGGTCGCGGTGAACGGTGACGGCAGGCCGGCGAGAACCCCGATTCCCTGATGGTGAATCAGCGAGGTTTTGCCGTGAAGCAGTTCCGGCGCTCGATCGACGACGGCCCCGTACGCCACGCCGACGGCCTGCAGCCCGAGGCAGACGCCGAAGATAGGTAGCCGGCCCGCCTGGGTTCTGACCACCTCGACGCAGACCCCGGCCTCCTCCGGCGTCCCCGGACCTGGCGAGAGCAGGATCCCGTCGAACCCGTCCGCGAAATCTGGATCCTCGAAGCGGGCGTCGTCGTTGCGCCAGACATCGACCTCGGCTCCGATCTGCGCCAGGTACTGCACCAGGTTGTAGACGAAGGAGTCGTAGTTGTCGATCACTAGGATCTTTACGGCAGGCACCCGATCATTCTCCGCCAAGTGTGATGGTGATTGCTCGCGGATTCCGACGCTCGCAATCACGCGGTCTGATGGCGACTAGCGGCTACCGCTGTCACTGCGGACACCGAAGCCGGTGTATGGCCGGGCATGAACGAGGTCGAGCGAGCCCTCGTGCGCTGGGAACTCGGCATTGGGCTCGGACTCCTCGCGGAAGACAAGCCCGTAGGCCGCGACGTATTGCTGATAGATCTGGATCGGCTCGGATTTGGCGAGAGCGTCGCGCAGCCGTGCGTGGTCGCCAAGCGCACTGATCACGTACGGGGGTGCGTACGGGATGCCGTGCAGCACCACCGTGTTGCCAACGCACTTGACAGCAGTGGTCGAGATCACCCGCTGTTCCTGAATCGTCATTGCCTCCGCCCCGCCGCTCCAGAGCGCATTGACGACGGCCTGAATGTCTTGCTGGTGAACGACGAGCAGGTCGGGTTCGATGCCGTTCGCCGCCACGCTCGACGGCGCATCATCCAGGGTCACCGTAACCGCTGGCCCGGAGACCGCTGTGAGGCCGACGCGACGCTCCTCCCGACTGAGTTCGGAGGCGAGATCGGATCGCTCGTTGCCGCGGGCCGCCAGGCCGTCGACTTCTTTGCGCACAACGGTCAGCTGGCTGGTGAGTTCGGTATTGCGACGCGCCTGCGACTGAACGAGACTGACCAGATCGGTGTTGCGAGCTGGCCGCAGATCCGTACCCTGGGCGTGCGTCGCACTGATCATGATCATCAAGCCTGCGAAAGTACACACCGCCGCCGTGAGCGTACGAGCAAATGGCCCGCGGCTCCGGTCTCGTCGTCGCTGAGCGTTGCGGGCTCGGCGCAGGACCGAGATAACCGCGCGCCAGGCATCGGCGGGAGTGCGTCCGGGCAAGTCTGGGTCCTTCTCGGTCAAGTGGGGAGTTCCACGCCTGCGGGCAACATAGGTCGCGCCGCGAGTCTTTGACTACGCTACCTACTTCAACAGCAAGGAGAATCTGGTGCCCGAGTCGAGAACGCGAAAGTCCGCCGCCGAGAAGCAGAAGCTGAAAGCGCAGCGGGCGTCGAAGCCGAAGAAGATCAAGGCTCCGGCGAGTCGGCGCTGGGTGCCACCGACGTTCATCGCGGTCGGACTGCTTGGTGTGGCATGGCTGATCACCTACTACATCGCCGGCACCTACATTCCCTTCATGAACGCCCTCGGCAACTGGAACATCCTCATCGGCATGGGCGGCATGGCTGCTGCCTTCGCCCTGGCGACTCTTTGGCGATAACTCCCGCCGAGCCGCAGACTGCAGCAGCCTGGTGAATAACAGGACTGTGATTCATCCCCATGTTGGGGATAAACCTGTGGAGAGATCTCCCGACGCGCTACGGCTGGACGATTTCCGGCTTCTCCCAATACCAGGTGGCGACCAGGCGCCTACGGGCGAGACGGCCACCAACGACCATGATCAGGCCAGCGAGCAGCGTGGGCAGCCACGCGTAGCCGAGCAAGCTGGGCACGCCGGCGTTGGTCAGCAGTTGATAGCCGAGGACCACAGTCGAGGCGCTAAGCAGCAGCGACACCCCAGACACCATTACCAGGCGCCGCGTCCAGCGCCCGACATCTTCGACGATCATGACCCAGAAGGACGGAATGCCGGTAATCAGGCCGACCTGGTGGAACGCGAGGCCGAGGTAGGTGATGCTGATCGCCAAACCCGCATCTGCGACACTTGTCGCGCCCTGAAAAGCCTCCGCGTTGGGGTTGGCGATGAGGAAGAAGCGGCTCGCTGGAATGAGGGAGCGGCCGGGTACCAGGGTCGCCGCTTCCACCATGACGTGCGGCAGCACCGCACTCGTGATCATGAGGAGCAGCGCCGAAACGCCCATGATGGTGCGCCCAAACTGCGCGCGCCGGCGACGCTCCAACTCTTCGGTAGTCGGCCGGATCATCACGCGCTCCATTTTGTCTCCGCTCGCGCGGCGCCCTTGAAAGCTGATGTCGTCGTCACTCTTCGCGAAACAATAGTTCCGCTCATCGCTCCTCCGATCATCAGCGGGCGCCTACCGACGCTCGCAGAGGTTTGTCTCTGCTCGCGCGGCGCCCTTGAAAGCTGATGTGCCTGCTCGCGCGGCGCTTGTGACCAGTCTCGACCTCAGCTCAAGTCAAGCTTTATTGACCACGAGCCGCACGTGTGCAGTGACAGCATCGTGCAGCTTCACACCGACGGTGTGCAGACCGACGGTCTTGATCGGCTTGGCGATTTGGATGGCGCGCTTGTCGACCAACGGCCCGCCCGCCTTCTTGATGGCGGCGGCTACGTCGCCTGCGGTCACTGCGCCAAAGAGCTTGCCGGTATCGCCAGCCCGAGTGGGCAGGTCGATCGTCAAATCCTCCAGTTGGGTGCGCACTTCCTCAGCGTGGTCGAGGCCCCGGATTTCTCGTGCGGCGCGGCTGCGCTTGATGCCGTCAATCTGCTTCTCGGCGCCCCGGGTCCAGCGGATCGCGAACCCGCGCGGAACGAGGAAGTTCCGGCCGTAACCGTCCTTGACCTCGACTACGTCACCCGGTACGCCGAGCTTGTCGACGGGAGCAGTCAGGATGAGCTTCATGCCAGCACCTTTCTTTTGTGAGCTGCTCGCGCATCGCGCGCATGGATCCGCCTACTTCGTCGTCGCTCGCAGAGGAAAAGGCGGCTCGCGCTCTGTCCATTGCTCGCTCCGCTCGCTGAGGCTGGCGCACTTGCGCCAGCCTGGCTCAGCGCGGCGGGCGGGCGATCTTCCGACGCTCGCAGCACTTCAGCGGGCCGTTGAGGCGTAGGGCAGCAGCGCGACCTCACGAGCGTTCTTGATGGCGATCGCTACCCGGCGTTGCTCCTGAACCGACAGCCCGGTGACCCGGCGTGCCCGGATCT
>DATLPF010000025.1:0-15366 GCA_035535875.1 Propionibacteriaceae bacterium | reverse complement strand
TCCCAGCACCGGCCGGCCGGCAGCGGGCTGCTGCTCACCGCCGTCGCCGCAGGTGCCTTCATCGGCTCTTTACTGTGGACCTGGCGGCCGATCGCGGCAGATCGCGCGCCTCTGGTCACCGCTATCTCCATGATCGGCATCGGAATACCGCTCGCCATCGCAGCCCTCACCCCATCGCTGGAAGTCACCGCCGTGCTGTTCGGACTGTCCGGAGTCTTCATCGGGCCGTTCGGTTCAGCGTTGTTCCTCTCCCGCACCCAATACGCTGCTTCGGCGGTGCGTACGCAGGTCTTCACAATCGGTGCCGGCCTCAAAGTCACCGCGTCAGCACTTGGGGCAGCACTGATCGGGTTCGCGGCCGGCCTGCCCCTAGCGACGCAACTCCTCCTCGTTGCAAGCAGCCCACTCCTCGCCGGCGCACTCGGAGCTGTGCTCCTGACACTCGACACCCGCCCCGACAAGGCAACCCCCGCGTTTCAGCCTCCAGATGAGCTGATTGGTAGGTAGAACCATGTGTCGGGGACAACCGAAGCACGTTTGGGTCAACTGAGGGTCAGCGCAGGACGTCAGCCACGACGCTTGCACTCCACCCGCGCGAAACCAAGCAACCAGATCCTCGACAAGCTCTGGCGGCCCGCTTCTCGCTGACGACCCGTTCATGTCGTTGCTGTCGACCCCGGTCCGCAGAGCGAACCAGCCGTCGGCGCCCCGCACGTCAACACTTGGTGCCGAAGCGTAGGCCGCCAGTCGCGCCTCAGCAGCGTGATGAGCGGCGTGCACGATGCCAAGATGGTGCAAACCCACTCCGCCATGCCTCAAAAATTCAGCAGTCCACTCAACTGACCAAAGGGGCCTGCCCGCGGCGGCGGTCGCCGGAGGCCTATTTCTTGACCCGGTAGCGCAGGTGCGTGACGCCGGTGCCCTCGACCACCGCGACGGGCCCCTCGAGCTGCACCGGCGTGGCGCCGAGCTCGGCGAACAGCGGCGTCCCTCCGCCCAGCACGACCGGCACCAGCTCGACGCCGACCTCGTCGAGCAGGCCGGCCTCCAGGCACTGCTGGGCCATCTGCCCGCCGTTGACAACGATGTTCTTGTCCCCGGCCAGCTCCTTCGCCCTTGCCACCGCCGCCTCGATGCCATCGGTGACGAAGACAAAGTTCTCGTCGTCCTCAGGACGGTCGTCGGGGCGCCGGTGAGTGAGCACGACCGTAGTCACGTTCATCGGGTGGCGCCCGCCCCAGGCGTTCGTCATGTCGTAGAGGTGCCGGCCGACGACCAGCGCGCCGGTGTTCTCCCACTCCGGCTTGATCAGCTCCGCGCTGGCCGCGGAGATGCGAGGCGGCGGCACGTCAGGACTGGCCGACGGGATCTCGACGTCGCCATTGCCGTACCACTGGAACAGCGGATCGAAGCCGCTTTCTTCTGGCCCGGCGATGTAGCCGTCGAGCGACATCGTGCCGCCGGTGATGACCTTGCCCATCTCATTGTCTCCTTCGCTGTTGGCTGTGTCGTCAACGCTTCGTACGGCAGGCCCTCCTTTCCGACATCCGGCTTCAAGATTCTTTTAGCCGACATGCCGGGCCTGGTTGGCCAGGAATTGGTTCTAGGCGACCGGATCGGGTGAGGAGTCCGGGGCCGCAGTCCGATCGGCGTACGCGGAGGACAGGCTCGGCCAGTAGTCGTCGAAGTCCGGCATGGGATTGCCGTTCATGGCGGCCACGAGCCGGTCGAGGTAGTACTCCCAGCCGGGGCCGACCTCCTCGGACTTGGCCTCTTCGTCGAGGTGGTGCACGAAGCGCAGACGGGTGTGGTTCGAGTCGATCGGGGTCAAGGTCGCCTCAAGCAGCCAGGTACCGCCTTGGTCGTGGGTGCTCACGGCTAGGTGGGTCGGCGGCTCGCACGCGAGAATCTCCGCCTGGGACGTGGCATCGCCCTCCTCGGCGACCAGCCTCAGTTCCAGAGTGGCCCCGACTCGTGGTTCGCCGGTCCAGGTGCCGAACCAGCGGGCGAGCCGGTCCGACTCAGTGATGCTCGCCCAGGCGTCGTCGATCGAACCGGGCAAGATGCGCTCCAGCACAAGATCGCGGCCGATTGCCGTGGGAATCACCTGGCCGGTCGGGGTGAGGGTCATGCGGTCTCCTTCTGTGATTGTGGTGATGCGGTGCGCCGTTCGCGGCGGGTACGGCGTACTTCGGTCTCCAGCGCATCGAGCCGACCTGGCCAACCACCGGACCCGGAAGCGGGACTGCCGGTCAGGGTGGTCAGCCACGCCGTGACTGGAGCCAGCTCGTCCAAGTGGAGGCGGTAGACCCGGCGCCGCCCGACGATTTCATCGCGGACCAGGCCGGCCTCCCGGAGCACCCGGAGGTGACGGCTGACGGCGGGCCGGGAGATTGGAAAGAGCGCTGCGACCTCGCCGGCGCTGAGATCGCCGCGGGCCAGGGCGGACATGACCTCCCGGCGGGCCGGGTCAGCGACCGCTGCGAACACATCCATGACCGAAAGCGTAACAGCACAGTTACGCTTTCGCCGAGCGGGCAAGGCGCGCTCCGAACGAGACGCCCGCTTCATCCCGATTCGGAAACCGTTTGCAAGACGAGCTTTCCTAACCGGACGTCACGGTCTGCCAGCATGAGGAGGTGGGTGCGGTTGCTTCTGGTGTGCGGATCACCTGGACGCAGATTCCGGCGCATGTTCGGGCTGGCATCGAAGCCATCATCGGTGGCGGGGCGGTAGTCACTGCCGTTTCCCAATCGGGCGGTTTCTCGCCCGGTACTGCCGAGCGGGTGGTGACCGCTGACGGGCGTCGCGCTTTTGTCAAGGCGGTCAGCACCATCCAGAATGAGCGGAGCCCGAGCATGCACCGAGCCGAAGCCCATGTGGTCGGTCAACTCCCACCCAATTCCTACGTGCCGGCGCTGGGCGGTGTCTACGACGACGATGTGTGGGTCGGGCTGGTGTTTGAAGACGTCGACGGACACACCCCGGCTGTGCCATGGAACGCCGCTGAGCTCGAGGCTGCCATGACCGCACTCGAACAGATGGCCCAAGCTTTCACTCCGAGTCCGGTGCCCGACCTGCCGTCGGTCACCAGCTTCTACGCCACCGTCTTCGGCGGCTGGGAACGGATCCGCGCCAATCCCCCGGCCGACCTAGATCCCTGGGCGCGGCACCACCTCGATGACCTGTGCCGGCTCGCTGACCGAGGTCTAGCCTGCCTCGCCGGCGATAGCCTCCTCCACGCTGACATCCGCGCCGACAACCTGCTCATCCGGACCGACCGGACCGTCGCGGTGGTGGACTGGCCTTGGGCGTGCAACGGAGCCGCCTGGTTCGACCAGCTCCTGCTGTGCATAAACGTCGATCTCTATGGCGGCCACGACGCGGAGGAGGTGTTACGGCACTACATGGAGACTGTCAACCGCGACGATATCCATGCCGCGCTGGCGGGTGTTTGTGGGTACTTCACCGACGTGGCCCGGCAGCCGCCCGACCCGGGCCTTCCCACCGTGCGAGCCTTCCAACGAGCGCAGGCCCAATCGACACTGAGCTGGCTCCGCAGACGCCACACAACGTGAACCACGCCAGGCAGACACCTAAAAGACGTGTAGCGGGGAGTGCGCAGACCAATCACGCACCGACGAGTCCGTCCCATGACCATCGCGGAATGCGCAGCCCGTCCGGGACATCATCTGCAGAGTGGTGGTATCGGGACATCGTCGTGCTGGTCGCCCATGCAAAGTAGTCGTGCAGCACCCGCCCCACCCGGTCGTCGGCGAGTGCGACGTCTGCCAATGCATGATCGAAGCAGACAATCGCTCGCCGGTCCATCTCCTCGTGAAGACCGTTGCCGCTATGCATTCGCACGACTAAGGTCTCGTCTCCATAGCCGTCTGTGTAGGTCGACGGGCCACCGAGCGCCTCTGCCCAATAGGCCGCAAGCCGCTGGCTGTGCTCGGGATGGAACCCATGGCTGAACGCGTGGCTGACCACCCCATCGGCCATTACCCTGGCATGCCAGGCGTTGGCCAAGCGAAGCAAACCGTCAGCACCGCCCGCAGCGTCGTACACCGTCTGCATGTTCTCAAGATGGCACACCGCTTCCAGCTCGCGACAGCACGGCGTCCGCAGCCGGGCCTCAGCCGTGGGACTGGGATTGTGCTTGGTTGGGGCTCGTGCTCGACGGTGCCTCGGGCTCAACACCTCTCTCGCGCCCGCAAGGACCGCAAAGCTGACGGCGGTGATTCAGCCGAGGTAGGAAAGCAGGAGGAGTCGGCCGATGAGTCCGGTGTAGACGCCGGGTCCGAAGTGGCTGTCGCGGGGCAGGGCGGCGGTGAACCCGATCATGAGCAGGAACGGTGCGAACCCCGAGCGCAGCTCACCTGAGTGACCTTCCGGCAGAGCCGCCGGTTGACGCACCCAGCAGTGCTTAAGGGGCTGTGCGCCCCGCTCCGCCGATCACGCGGTAGGTGAGATGCGTGACCAGCCCGCTGGTCACTGCGGTGGTTGGAACCAGATTGATGTCCGACCGTACGCCGTCAAATAGTCGCGTGCCGCCGCCGAGGAGGACAGGTACAAGGTGGGGTCGGACCTCGTCGACGAAGACGTACGAGGTGCCACCCTTCTTATAGATGGTGTCGGTCGGGCGGTGGGTGATCACGAAGCAGGCGCGTGAAAGGTGGGCTCGTCGCCCCAGGGACCGATGCCTACGTCGGCCATCCGACGTCCGAGGATGAGCGCTCCAATGCCGCTGAAGTGCAGCCACGGCGTCGAGTTGCCGGACGTGGCCGAAGGTGAACGACCGCAGGAACGACCCCAACGTGGACGCGGCGTAGCGGCCGGTGAAGACCCGGCCCATACCGCCATGCCGCAGCAGCCGCATATCGTCGATCGAATCGGCGCCCGCGACCATGCCGGCGACCAGCGAGGCCACCTTCAAACCGGCGTTCGCGCCCTTATCGGTCGGCACGCTCAACTGCTGCTGCGCCCGCCTCGCCAACCCCGCCGCCTCGGCCAACGCCAGCATCGGAACCAAGCCGGCCGCCGACACCAGATTCGGCTCATCGAGCACCGCCGAGGTTGCCTTCAGTGCGTGAGAGAGTTGCATCCGAGAGACGCCCTTTCCTGCTCGGCGAACTGGGACCTTAGACAAGTCCAATTCTCCAGGCACGAAAGGGCATCCTCCGCGTCGACGTTCGACGTGTGGGTGGGCGGTGACTCGACGGCGGAACTGAGACCGAGCTTCACCACCATGGTTGAGCTCGACGACTGATTCACCGGGTACGGGCGACGACCAACTCCTCGAGCCGTCCGACGGCTGCCTTCTCGGCCTCGTAGATCTCCCCGAGGATGCCGCTCATGGCGGCCAGGATCGCGGTGATCTCCTCGGGAGCGAACGGCGGCTCGGCGGCGTAGCGGTCGCGCAACGCCCAAAGGTTCTGCGCCGCGGCGGCGCTGTCGGCCCGGCCGGCATCACCCTCCGCGACAGCGCCCGTCACGGCCGCGGTGAGCTCGCGGGCCTGGACACACGCCGGGACACTGGTCGGCACGGCCGCCTCAGCCAGGCTGCGCCAGAGCTCGCCGATCTCGACCCAGCGCGCCGCCTCGTCGCCGAGCCTCGGCTCGTCGAGCAGCGCGGCGGCCTCGGTCAGCCCGGCCGCGAACTCGCGGCGCAGGTTGCCACCGGTCATGCCGGCGGGCTCGACACCTTCCCACACGCTCAACAGCGCTCCGAACAGGCCGGCTCCGTCGGCGAACACCCGCGGCCACGCCTTGGCAGGTCCGGACGCCACCAACATCCGCGCCCACTTCCGCCAGGCCGGAACGGCGAAGGAGTCCGACCGGCCGCCGAGAGTTCCGACCATGTCCTCCAGGCCGGATAGGACCGCAGTACGCAACCGTTCCTCCGGGATCGCGGTGTCGCGGGTGCGAACCGCGAGCATGGCGTTCCGGTAACTGCCGACCCGGGCCCGGGCCCGGTCGACGTCCTCGCCCGCCACGGTCAGCGGGGCCAGAGTCCGGTCATCCAGGTGGATCCGACCGTCCCGTTCGGCGTAGGCGATCACCGGGTGGCCGCCTTGGCCATCGAAAGCGGGCAGCTGCCAGTAGCCGATCAGGTAGCGGTCGGGCCAGACGACGACCGGCTGTCCGGCCGCGAGCTCCCGCCGCAGCTCCGCCGCTGCTCCCACGGCGCCCGATGTCCGCGACCAGTCCGCCTGGACTCCGAGCCGGCTGATGGCCGCCGACAGCCGGCGGTCGAGATACTGCCCGAGGTGCGTGAATCCCAGGGTCACGACCCGGCTGTCGTCGTGCTGAAACTCCCAGAGGATGTAGCCGGCGCCGAGCCCGCCCGCGACGAGGAAGGTCAACTCCTCCGACAGCGGCCCCTCGGGACCGACCACACGTGAGTTGGCCAAGATGTTCGCCAGGGCGGCGGCGTCCGGATCGGAACCGCCCCGTAGCGTCCACCCGGTGTCGACCACCGACCGGAAATCACCATGGTCTCCGCCGGTCCCGACCAGCTGGGCCCGGGCGGCGGCGTATCGCTCGCCGGTGGCGGCCATCCGTGTCCGGATGCGGGCTTTGAGCTGCTTCTGCGATGTCACATCGAAACCTTCCGGCCGCGATCCGACGCCCGACCCCACGCCTCGGAACGTCGCGCGACCGTACTCCAGATGTGCACATCGGCTGGCTGTCCTGGAGGCTCGCGAAGTCCCCTTTGCTCCCGCCTCGCCGAGTCGCGTGGAGACCCGGTCTGGGAGTTCGGCGTCGGACCCGCCGTACCCACAGACTAGCGGTCCCGGTCGGGATCAGACAGAGGTGGAAGCGGGTACGGGAGCGGGGAAGAGATCGGTGAGCCACTTCTGCCAGACGGCGGTGGAGGCCTCGGTGTCCACTGGGTCGCCGTAGAAGTAGTGGTAGGCGCTGAGCCCGCAGCCCGCGTGGCCCTCGGCCCCGATCCGGTGCAGCCCGGTGGCCGAGCGCACCCCGAGGAACTCGTGGCTGGCTACGTCGACCACCCCGGTGATCGGTAGCCGTCGAGCGACATGCTCATCTCCAGCAGAACTTTGCTCATAACCCTCTCCTGTTCCAGCTGGTTCCGTTGATATTCAGACTCAGCTCGAGCTCCAACCTCACCGGGAATCTGCTGGGAACGTTGCGAAGCCCAGCAGATGGTGGGGTAGGTCGGGAGTAACGTCAAGGACACTCCCCCACTCTCCAAAGAGGTTGGCATGAACGCACATAACGATCGGGTGGTTGCGTTTCATCGCTTGCACTCCTCCGGTTGCTTTGTGATGCCAAACCCGTGGGACGTGGGCAGCGCACGGGCTTTGGAACAGATGGGCTTCACAGCACTGGCGACGACGAGCGCTGGTTTCGCCTGGACGTTGGGTCGGGCGGACAATCAGGTCGCCCTCGATGAGGCGCTCGAACATCTCCGTCTCGTTGCCGACGCCATGACCGTACCGGTGAACGCAGACTTCCAAGGCGGGTTCGCGGACGATCCGCAGCAGGTCAGCGCGAACGTTGAGCTTGCTGTGGCCACGGGGATTGCCGGGCTCTCGATCGAAGACTCCACGGGCGACGACGCAGAACCGCTCTATGAGTTCGATCTAGCCGTAGAGCGTGTTCAGGCCGCGCGACAAGCGATCGATGAAAGCGGCACAGGAGTCGTTCTCACCGGTCGATCGGAGGGATTCGTGTGCGGACGTCCCGACATCGACGAGACGATCCGAAGGCTCCGCGCGTACGCTGACGCCGGCGCCGACTGCCTCTACGCTCCGCGGATCGACAACGTCGAGTACGTTGCCGCGATCGTCTCCGCGGTATCACCCAAACCGGTGAACCTCTTGATCAACGCACCCTTCATAACAGTCACAGAGGCGGCGAACCTCGGCGTACGGCGGATCAGCGTGGGCGGCACACTCGCCCGCGCAGCATGGCGTGGGTTCTTGGAGGCCGCAAACGAGATCGCCGACGAGGGGACTTTCTCCCGGTTCGAACAGTTGCCGGACGTCGAAGCGCTGTTCCGCGATCAATAGTCAAGGGTTCAGTGCACCGCCGGTGGGCTTGGCCTTGACGTGTAGCCCGGCGAGCATGGGTGTGAACACCGAGAGGTCGCGGACCATGCTTTCGCCGCGGTCGTTGACGTGTTCTCACAAGTGCTCGAGGAACATCGGCGGCCCGGCGGCGCGGGTGCAGCGCTAGCGGTGTGGCAATGATGACCGCTGGGTGGTTGACCTCTGGGGCGGATTCTGCGACGCCGGCCGGCCGCGAGCGTGGGCTCGCGACACGCTGGCGATGCCGTACTCAGTGTCGAAGCCGGTCACCGCTATCTGCGCTTTGGTGCTCGCGGATCGGGGCCTGGTGGACCCTGGATGCGCCATTTCGCACCTACTGGCCGGAGATGGAGGCCGCCACGACGGTACGGCAGGTGCTGAGCCATCAGTCCGGTCATGTGCTGCTGGACAGGATCAGCCGCTGACTCAGACACGCCATCAGGTTGCTACAGGCGTTGGCCCGACTCTGCAGGCCGGCTCAGGTCAACATCACGCTGCCAGCGGTGCTGAAGAACGTCTCGGCTGCAAGGCGGAGGCGAGTTTGCGCATGGCCGATGTGGCGCTCTGGCTCACACTGGGCCCAAGCACCGCCAGGCTGGACATCAACGCTGCAGCTTCGGGCAGATCTAGCTCAACTGTGACCGCACCGCGGGTGGGTCGCAGCATGACTCCACCACCGCGGCCTTGACGGGGTTCCAGCGGTACTCCGCTGAGTCGGAGCCGCTCGACGTCGCGCGCGGCCGTCCGCTCCGACACTCCCAGCTCGCGCGCCAGCTCCGCTAGCGGGATCCGGGTTCCTCCGGCGGCGTGGAGCCGCTCGATCAACGCCTGCTGGCGCTCGACGCGGCGGAGCGCCAGATGTCCGTCTCGGGAGGCCGCGGCCAGCCGTCTGCTTCGATCCACAAAACTCATCGTAAAGACGACAACGGCGTGACTGGTTTGACTCCTACTGTGAGATTCATGACCGATACCAGCGACACCGTCGAGGAGTTTTTCGATCGCTATGCGGCCGCGCTGGTGCGCCGCGACGAAAAGGTGATCGCGACCATGTACGCGGTCCCCGCGCTGATCGTGTTCCCCGGCCATCTGATCGCAGTCAGTGACGTAAGCCAGACAGAGGAGTTCTTCGCCTCCACCTGGAGCCAGTACGACGGGGTCGACGCGGCCGACCCGCAGATCCTCATCATGGGTGAGGCGCCCGGCACCGTGTGGGCCGACGTCACCTGGTTCTACGGCGGTCGAGCCCAGGAGCGGTTCTGTTACCAGCTCGTCGCCGGCGCCCAGGGATACCGCATCGCCGTCCTCACCCCGATGGTCTGAGGCGGCGCCGACCAGGCAAGCGAAGGAACACTAACGAATCGATGATCGGAAACATCGTGACATCTGATGAGACACCTACCGGTGCCGAGACGCTGCTCGCCCACGCCGGCGGCGTCGAGGCCATCCACCATCTGGAGACCATCTTCTACAGCAAGGTTCTGGGAGACCGCGTGCTGAAGCCGCTGTTCAGGGACGGCCGCCCCCACCATGTCGACCACTTGACGGCCTTCACTGCGGAGTCGTTCGGTGGCGATGACCGGTTCACTCGAGAGCTTGGCTTTGACCATCTAATCGCCGTGCACCGTCACCTCGAGATCACCGAGGAGCAACGGCGCCGGTTCGTCGACCTCTACCTCGCCGCTCTTGACGAAGCGGGCCTACCCACCGACGACCGCTTCCGCTCAGCGGTACGAGCCCACGTCGAGTTCGGCTCCCAAGTGGCGATGCAGAACTCGCACGCCACCACCGACGAGGAACTGCACCCGTTGCGTGCAGTGCCACGGTGGACCTGGTGATCACAGCAGGTCGGCGACATCATGCAGGCCGGCGCGAATGGCCCGATCGGTCAGGTTGCCGAAACCCAGCACCAGCTGCGCTGGTCGGGTCGAGCCGGAAGTCCGATGCCGGCTCATGCCGTACAGGCCGACACCACGTTGCCGCGCTGCCTCGACCACGGAGTCTTCCTCGGCGTCCGCCGCCAGGTGCGCGACGGCGTGGAATCCGGCGGCAAGGCCCGACAGCCCGACCCGCGGGGCCAGTGCGGCGAGTGTAGTGACCAAGGTGTCACGGCGGCGGGCGTAGACGGTACGCATCCGTCGGAGGTGGCGGTCGAAGCGTCCGGACTGAATAAGCTGCGCCAGTGCCAGCTGGTCCAGGGTGGGTGTGCCTCGATCGGCGATGGCCTTGAGGCTAGTGATCGGCTCGACGAGGTCTCCTGGGCACAGCAACCAGCCGAGCCGCAGGGCCGGCGCCAGCGATTTGCTGACCGTGCCGATGGTCACGACCAGGTCGGGTGCCAGGCCCTGCAGAGAACCGACCGGACTCCGGTCGTAGCGGAACTCGGCGTCGTAGTCGTCCTCCACCACGAATGCCTGGGTTTCACGAGCCCAATCGATCAGGTCGCGGCGTCGGTCGGCGGTCAGGACCACGCCGGTTGGCCATTGGTGGGCCGGGGTGACCACGACGGCCTGTGCGTTGGACGAAGCCAGCGTCTCGACATTGATTCCGCGATCGTCGACTGGAACAGGCGTCGCCTGCACGCCGGCCCGACGGGCAGTGTCCTCGACAGTTTGGTCGTAGCCTGGGTCCTCGAACGCGACGCGCCGCACACCGCGGTTGGCGAGCGCCTCCAGGGTCAGGCTGAGACCCTGAGCGAATCCGTTACATATGACGACGCGGGAGGCGTCCGCGGCAGTGGCGCGGACGCGGCGGCAGTAGGCCGCTACGACCGTTCTCAATGTGCCGGCTCCGTGCGGGTCGCCGTACCCCGCCAGGCCAGTCGGTGCCTGCCGGTACGCCTCCCGTTGGGACCACAGCCAGTCCGAACCCGGGAAACTTGCCAGATCGGGAAGGCCGGCCACGAAGTCCACAGCCAGCGCGGCCTGCAGAGGCGCCGCCGGGGTCGACGTTGGCCGGGTCGACGCCGCCCCAGCAACCCGCGTGGCCGAGCCCGCCTCGCTGTAGAGGTACCCCTCGCCGGACAGCTGCTGGTAGCACTCGGTCACCAACCCACGCGAGACTCCGATCGCTCGAGCCAGTTCCCGGCTCGAGGGAACGCGCTCACCCGGCTCGAGGCGGCCCGAACGGATGGCCGCACGCAAGCCTTCCTCCAGCTGGGTCCGCAGCGTCCGCGGTGCCGTTCGGTCCATGACCAGCAGCAGTTCCGGACCCAAACCGGTCCACGAAATCGGCACAGAATTGGACCTTACGGGGTGCCACCAACGCTGTCTAGCGTTCGCGGTATGACCATCGCCATCGCATCTTCTGAGATTTTGGGCGCGGAGCGAGCCCCACGGTCCTCGCTGCGGCTACGGCCCTTCGTTGCCGTGTGCGCCGTCAACTTCGCTGGAATGCTCACCTTCTACCTCCTCGTCACCGTCGTTCCCAACTACGCCGTCGCGAACGGTTTGGGCGAAGTTGGCGCCGGTTTCACCGCAGGCGGCATGATGCTGGCCGCGGTTGTTACCGAAGTAGCTGCGCCTTGGGTGATCAGCCGGGTCGGATACCGTTTGACCCTTGCCGCCAGCCTGGTTCTCCTCGGCGGTGCGACGTTCGCGCCGCCGATGCTCACAGACCTGCTGCAACTGACCATGGCAAGCGCGATCCGCGGCGCCGGTTTCGGGTTGCTGGTCGTAGCTGTCGGCGGGTTGGCCGCCACGGTCGTCCCGGCGGACCGGCGGGGTGAAGCCTTGGCCTTGCTCGGGGTCACCTCCAACCTCCCGGCGGTGATCGGGCTTCCACTGGGCGTGGTGCTGGTCGACCGATCCGGTTTTTCGGGAGTGTTCGCCGCCGGCGGTGCCACCGCCCTGGTCGCCGTGGCGGCAGCACTCGCCGTGCCAGCGCTGCGGCCGGATGCGCCGTCTCGCCGACAGTTCTGGCGAACAGCCCGGTCGCCGCAGCTCCGGCGGCCGGCCCTGGTGTTCACCAGCTTGGCCGCGGCCTCCAGCCTGATCGGCGCGTTCGTGCCGACGGCAGCCACGACGCTGACCGCCGACACGGTCGCTGTTGCGCTGCTGCTCTACACCGGGATCGCGACCGTCGCGCGGTGGGCGGCCGGTCGCGCCGCCGACCGCCACGGCTCCGCCCGACTCATCATTCCCGCTGTCCTAGCCAGCGCGGCCGGGATGGGCGCCTTTGCCTGGACGTCGAATCCGGTGGCCGTTATCGCCGCCGCCGCTGTCTTCGGGGCTGGGTTCGGTACCGCCCAGGCAGCCACCAGCACCGCCATGTTTCAGGCCGCCGAGCCCAACGAGTACGCGGCGGTCAGTGCAGTGTGGAACGTCGCCTACGACACCGGACTCGGGCTAGGCCCTGTCGTCTTCGGCCTGCTGGCGACCCAGACCGGTACTGCAGTCGGATTCGTCGGCGTCGCCGTCTTGCTCCTCAGCCTCACCCTGCAGCGCAGACGCGACGCCGCCCCGTCTCGTTGATTCGCCAGTTCAGATCACCACAGGAAGGAAACACCTCGATGAGAAAGATCATCGTTCACATGCAGTCCACCCTCAACGGCTGCATCGCCAATACGCAGGGCACCTTCTGGCAACCATTTGCGTGGGGCGACCCGGAGCAAGCCCACATCAACGACGTCTTTCGAGCCGCCGGGCGTGGTCGTCTTGCGGCACCGGGTGGTGCAGCCGTGAGGATGCTGCTGACATCGGTTGGGATCGCAGCGGCTTCGCCGGCCTGCTACCGCGGCTGCTCGAGACAGCGGTCTACTTGGCGTCAGCGCCGGCCCCATCGACGACCAGACCGCACTCCGCGTCGTCGACGGAACCGTCAATGTCATCTCTGAAGGCGACTGGCTGCTCTACAACGCCACCACTACGGCAGCTCGCGCAGCCAGCGAGGAACCATCATGATCATCACTCTCAGCTGGTAGCCCGACCTCGACCACATCGCAGCTTCGCCGGCGAGCACATCGAGGCCCCAAGTACTACATGAAAGGATCGAAATGATTACGCCAACCCAGATCGCCGAAGCCTTCTCCGGTCACCGCTTCAAAGAGACGTACGACCATCTGGCGCCCGACGTCCGGTGGATCCTCGTCGGTGGCGAAACCATCCACGGCCGTGACCGGGTCATCGACACCTGCGAGCAAACCGTGGCGGAACTTGCCGGTACCACCACTGAGTTCCTCCGCTTCGTCACCATCGCGGATAAGCAAGCTGTCGCCGTCGACACCGTCGGCCGATACCGGTCACCGGACGAAGAGACCAGCATCGTTGCCTCGTGCGACATCTACGAGTTCCAGCAGGGCGCCGTGGCCACCATCACCTCCTACACCGTGGAATTGACGGCTCCCAATGCCGACACTTCCGACGCCTGACCCTCTGTCAACTGTCCAGATCAACCGCCCAAATACATTGGAGTGCATCGCGACCGGTGGCTTGCATATGGACGGCCGAATCCGGAGGCCACAACGCGGAATTTCGCCCAGTGGGAACGGCGTTCAACCGTCCGGGAGTACCGCCTGTTGTTGATCACCGATCCCGACGCCGAGCAGTCTGGCCTGGACAGTCCCGCCAGCTGGCCGAGTTGGTCGCTGGCCGTGCCGATCTAATCCCGCTTCACTGCCGAAAAAGGTGCCGCCTACCCCTGCCAGCCCACTGGGCGGTTGCTGACCGAAACCGTATGTTCGACTGGCTGGCTGCGTTCACATCCGTTTGAGGATCAACGATGGCGGCTAAATTTGGCAGTGCATCGAATGGAGCAAACGGATGAGTTCGTCGCAGCCAGATCGGAAGCCCAACATGCAGGACTATGCGGCGCGCAACCGTGAGGCGCGCAAGCGCGAGGCGCGCAGCCTGGATCTGGTGCAGCGGATGATCATCTCAGCTCTGGTTGCCATAGTCTTTGGAACCTTTTCGGCTGTCCTTGCCGCCTACCTGGTCATCCGCGGCGATCAGGATCTTCCCTCATTTAGTGTCACGGGACTGTGGGTCATGACCGGCGTATTGGGCCTGGCCACGGCCGCGGCCATCCTGCTGATCAATCGTCGACGCCCGTACAGCCCGTGGGTGCTCCTTGGGCTCCTGCCCATGGCGATCTCCGCTCCCTGGATTCTGGGCTAGCACTCAACCAGCGCCTGCTCACGACTGGGAAATCGCTCTCACGGATCGAGATCTGCTTCGGACCGCTCGGTGAAGATTGCGGCAATTGCTCGAGTCACCGTATGCGCCGGGCTGAATGTCTGATCATCCCAGTGCTCCACGCCCTGGACGTCGCGCATTGACGACGTAATGAAGACCTCGTCCGCACTCTTGGCCTCATCAAGGCTCAGGGTTCGTTGCTCGACCGTGCTCCACTCCATGATCAACTCACGGGTAATGCCAGCCAGCGGGCCGGCGCTCAGCGGCGGCGTGACGACAGTGTCACCGAACACCACAAAGATGTTGGTCCCGGTCCCCTCGCAGACATGACGTGCAGTGTTGAGGAAGATCGCCTCGCTGGCGTCGTGCTTCGACGCGTACCCGAGACCGCGAACATTCTCTGCGTACGAGGTGGATTTCACGCCAGCAAGCGCGCCGTGTTCGTTGCGTGTCCAAGGAGCAGTCACGATGGATGTAAGCCGCGGAGAGACATCAACCGGCGCCAGCATGATGATCACGGTGGGCGGCCCGTACGCTGCCTCGGACCCCAGCGGTCCGCGCCCGCCGGTATAGGTGATCCGCAGCTTGCCACGCGGGAAGTCACACCCCCCAAGAACCGCATCGATCGCTTCCCGGATCTGTCCATGATCAGGTTCTGGGAGGCCCAGCGTTGCCGCAGAGCGATTCAGCCGGTTCAGGTGCCGCTGTACGGCAAAGGCGCCGCGTTCGGTCACCTTCAGCGTCTCGAAGACACCGTCGCCAACGACCAAACCGTGGTCAGTGCCGGAGACGGTGGCCTGATGTGGATCGTCGTAAAGATGGCCGTCCAGCCAGATCCTGAGCTGCCCGGTCAGGTGCGGGGCGGATTCGGTGAGCTGCACCTGGTCAGGTTATCCGGCTGCCGTGATCGGGCCGTCTGCTCGACGGCGCTTCGCTTTAGTCGGGGGCGGACACGTTTGGACTCCGGCCTTAGCCTCGGCTATGGTTTCTGATCGCACCCGAGCCGGTTTGGTTGCAGGATGCGGACGTGGCTCAGCTGGTAGAGCATCACCTTGCCAAGGTGAGGGTCGCGGGTTCGAATCCCGTCGTCCGCTCGGAGCGAGTCTCGCCCAGTCCCAATGGGGAGCAGTGTTTCCTGGTGGAGTGGCCGAGAGGCGAGGCAACGGACTGCAAATCCG
>DATLPF010000024.1:0-37836 GCA_035535875.1 Propionibacteriaceae bacterium | reverse complement strand
CGCCGCACGGCAGGACGGTAGGGGACTAGGCCCGGCCGGCCTTCTTCATCATCCGCAGTACTCCGGTCATCACCGAGGTGAAGGACTTGCCGTCCAGGCCATGGCTCGGAGCGATCGGAATCCCGGTCTGCGTGGCCACCGACTGGACCTCGACGAAACGCCGGATGCCGTCCTGCCCCTGGCGTCGGCCGAGTCCAGAGTCTTTCATTCCACCCATCGGTGCGTCGATGCTGCCGAGCGTCGCTGCGAAGCCTTCATTGACGTTCACCGAGCCGCATTTGATCTTACGCGCCACGCGCCGACCGCGATCATGATCGGAGGTCCAGACGCTGGCGTTGAGTCCGTAGTCGGACTCGTTGGCCCGCGCCACTGCCTCGTCCTCGTCCGCGACCGCATAGACGCTGACGACCGGGCCGAAGGTCTCCTCCGCGTAGCACTCCATCTCCGGCGTCACGCCGGTCAAGACCGTTGGCTCATAGAACAGCTCGCCCAAGTCCTCCCGCCGCCGCCCGCCGGTCAACACAGTGGCTCCTTTAGCCTTCGCGTCGTCGACGTGCGCGCTGACCCGCTCCAGCTGGTCATGGTTTATCAAGCTGCCCATGTCGTGGTCGAAATCCATCGCGTTGCCGAGGCGGATCGCCTCTGTCCGCACGACGAAGGCCCGGATAAACGCCTCGAAGAGGTGCTCCGCAACGTAAATGCGCTCGGTGGCCAGGCACGTCTGGCCAGCGTTGAAGAATGACGCTCGCGTGGCGCCGTCTGCTGCCGCCTCGACATCCGCATCCTCCAAGACCACCATCGGGTTCTTGCCACCGAGCTCCAGTGAACAACCGATCAGCCGGCCCGCGCACTGCGCGGCCACCGTACGACCCGTGGCAGTCGAGCCGGTGAAACACACATAATCGCTGACGTCGATCAACTCCCGCCCCACGACTGTCCCGCGTCCGTGCACCACCTGCCATACGTCGGCGGGCAGTCCTGCGGTGCGTAGCAGTTCCACCGCCGCCAGCGCGACCAGCGGTGTCTGATGATCAGGCTTGAGCATGATCGCATTGCCGGCGACCAGAGCAGCCAGTCCATCGGAGATGGTCATGGTCAGTGGGTAGTTCCACGGTCCGATCACGCCGACGAGGCCCTTCGGTACGTAATGCCGGTCCACTCGAGTCAGCAGCGGCAAGATGCCCTCGCCCCGTTCGGAGCGCAGATAGCGACGTGCTGTCCGACCGTAGTAACGCGCGGTGAGGGCAACGTGCAGCACTTCGTTGGCGGCACTCAGCCGGTCCTTGCCGACGGACTGTAGTAGGTCAACGAAGTAATCCCGCCGATCCAAAAGATGATCATGAAAATCGAGCAGCAGCCGAGCTCGCTCGTCAATGGGCCGAGCGGCCCAGTCAGATTGTGCGCGGTGGGCCAGCTGGGCGCCGACCTCGACGTCGGCCGGTGTGGAGGTCGGCAGCTCGCCTATCACTTGACCGGTGACGGGCGAGCGGAGCTCCATGGCCGGCCCAGTCGCCGTGAGCAGCCCGCGCAGCCGCAGCAGGTCTGAGGAAACAACTGCTACCTCGGTCATGGGGCCCAGAGTAGTGGCGGGCCTGGTCGCGAGCGTCGGTAGCGCCTATCAAGCGCGCGAGCGAACACAGAACGTTTGAGTGGCAGCATTCGGAGTATGGACTGTGACGTCATCGTGGTCGGTACTGGCCTATCTGGTCTGGTCGCCGCTCACGAGCTGGCCGCAGCCGATCGGTCAGTGATCATGCTGGATGCCGAGCCGCTCGGCTCAGTTGGTGGCCAGGCGTACTGGTCGCTCGGCGGCCTGTTCATGGTGAATTCGCCGGAGCAGCGGATTCTTCGAATCCACGATTCCGAAGAGCTGGCACTGGCCGACTGGATGGGCAGCGCTGCCTTTGACCGGTTGGAGGACTACTGGCCGCGCCGCTGGGCCGAGGCGTACGTGCACTTCGCGGCGGGTGAGCAGCGCCGCTGGCTCCATGACCTGGGCGTCCGCTGGTTCCCGCTCGTGCAATGGGCCGAACGAGGCGGTTACGCCAATCCCGGCCACGGGAACTCGGTGCCGCGTTTCCATGTCACCTGGGGCACCGGCCCTGCGTTGGTTGAGCCCTTTGCCCGCGACGTCATGCACTCGCACCGGGTGCGCATCCGGTCGCGACACCAGGTCACCTCGATGGCTGTCGACGGATCCGGCGTACGCGTGTCCGGGCTGGTTCTGGAGCCGACCGATGTGCCCCGCGGAGTCCAAACATCGCGAACCGCGTCCGGGGAATTCACCTTCACCGCCCAGGCGGCCGTTGTCGCCAGTGGCGGGATCGGCGGAAACTTCGACCTCGTTCGGCAGAACTGGCCCGCCGAGTGGGGCTCGCCGCCGCAACGCATGATCGCCGGCGTGCCTGACTATGTTGACGGGTCAATGCTCAAGATCACCGAGGCCGCCGGTGGCCGGGTGATCAATCCGGATCGTATGTGGCACTATCCGGAGGGCATCGTGAACCACTCCCCTATCTGGAGCCATCACGGTATTCGGATCCTGGCCGGGCCCTCGTCGCTGTGGCTGGATGCCCGAGGGCAACGCTTTCCGGTGCCGCTGTTCCCGGGCTTCGATTCACTCGGTGCGCTGCGGCACGTGATCAACAGTGGCTACGACTACTCCTGGTTCGTGCTCGACCAGGCGACGCTGTCGGCTGAAATCGCGCTCTCCGGATCCGAGCAGAACTCCGATCTGACGGGTAAGAACCTGCGACGTCTGGCTGGCCGGATACGGCCGGGTCCGACCCCGGAAGTGCGCGACTTCCAGGAGCGGGGTGTCGATTTCGTCTCGGCCGGATCCGTCCTCGAGTTGGCCGCGCAGATGAATCAGCTGGTCGGTGAGCATCTCATCGACGGCGATGCGCTCCGGCGGGTGATCGAGGCGCGCGATCTCCAGGTGCGTAGCGGGCTGGGGAAGGATCCGCAGGTGGTGGCCACGGCCGCGGCTCGGCGGTTTCTTGGTGATCGGATGCTCCGGATTGTGCCGCCCCATGAGATGCTCAATCCGAAGGCTCGGGCGACAGGCCAAGCAGGATCGGGAGGTCCACTGGTCGCGATCCGGCTTCACGTGCTGACCCGCAAGACACTCGGTGGACTGGAGACTGACCTTGACGGACGGGTAATGCGACCGGACGGTTCGGCGCTACCGGGCGTCTACGCGGTAGGTGAGGTGGCCGGGTTCGGCGGCGGAGGCGTCCACGGCTACCGCGCCCTCGAGGGCACCTTCCTGGGCGGCTGCTTGTTCTCTGGTCGCGGCGCCGGCCGATCCCTGGGCGCCAATCTCTGATCCTTTCGGCTGACACCCAGATGCCCGCTTCCGCCGTTCTGATGGAAACGTACGGCTGCTACGGCCGCGAGGGATGCTCGTTTGCGCCGTCCTGATGAGAAACGTACGCCTGCGGGTTGCTGGAGGTGCTCTGGCTCAGTGTGGCCTCGTGGTGGCGCACCACCTCGGCAACGACAAAGTTCAGGAATTTCTCGGCGAACTCAGGGTCAAGCTTGGCATCCTCGGCCAGCGCCCGGAGCCGCGAGATCTGCTGGGCTTCCCGTACGGGATCTGCAGGCGGTAGGCCGTGGGCGGCCTTCAGCTCACCGACTTGTTGTGTGACCTTGAAGCGCTCGGCGAGAAGATGCACGAGCGCCGCATCCATGTTGTCGATGCTCATCCGCAGCCGCAGCAACTCCTCGGCCACCGGGTCACCCATGGCGCTCAGCCTAGCCATGAGCACACGCCTCAGGCGCCCTCGTCCACTGCCGCGGCCGGCTGGAGTGTCAGCTTCAGCCACCACAAACTCAGCTGCCCTGACTCGTCAGATCTACAGCTACGGCCAGCTTCGGTGTGAGGTTCGACACGATGTGGGCGTTTCAGGGCCGACGCAAAACCCTGGCACCCCTAGTGCGAGTGGTTAATACCAGTTCAAGCCGCCGGCAGGACTCTCTCCCTGCTCTTCCGAAACCAGAACGACCGTGATGCTCGGTCTGATCACCAGCCTTGCTGTGGTGATGAGCACAGCAGCGTGCAGCTCTGAGAAACGCAACGCCGGCCCTGACTCGGGTATGAAGTCCTCTGCCGGGCAGGTTTTGGTCAGGACGCGGTCGGGCCGCTGGTCGACGGCATCGTGCATAAGACGATCAAGTGTCTAGCCCGTACCGGTCACCGCATCGGCCGCGTCGGACGCCTGGGGCACCACCACAATGGGCAGTCGAGCCAGTGCGCCACCACCCTTGAACTTCAGTGAGCCGAAGACCGCCTGCGACAACGGAGCCGCCTCGCGGGTGAAGGTGATCGTCACCGTCTTGGTCTGCCCCGCACTGGTGAAGTTCAGGACGGACGGGTTCACCTTCGCGGTCACACTTGGCACCGAGATTGTGCTTTGGTACGAGCCCGGCTTCACGGCGGTAACCTTCCTGGTCACCGTCTGGGAGCCGACAAGCTCGCCGATCGCAATCGACGCTGCGTTGTAGTTACTCGGATCGGCTGGCTCCACTCCGGTGTCGGTTGCAAAGCCCTGGGCCTCAAGGAAGCCCAACCAATCCCTCTCTCTGGCGTCGAAGATCACGCCCGGGTTGAACATCCGATCCGGTCGCACATTGCCGGCGCCCTGGGCCGAGTAGTCACGGCTCAACTTGCCAGCGGCGGTCTTCACTCGCGACGAGGTGGTCATGATCGCGGATTTGACCGCCATGGGCGACCACTTCGGGTGAACGCCGAAGTACAAGGCAGCGATCCCCGCAATGTGTGGTGCGGCCATGGAGGTGCCTGAGTAGAAGTCGAACTTGCGGTTGTGGTTCGACGGCGGCGCCACCGCGGCCAAGACGGCTACGCCAGGTGCGGAAATGTCGGGCTTCAGGAGGTTACCGCCGTTGCCGATCGACGGCCCGCGGGAAGAGAAGTTGGCCACCTGGGGATACCTGATCGGTTTCGAGGAAAGATTCCCTTGCTCGAGTGTGGCAGTCGCTCCCGCTTTCTTGGCATAAGACTTGACGGCTGGCCCGAAGGGCACGTTCAGGTGGACCGTCGGTACTGCATGGGTGTCAGCGTCGGTCGAATACTTGGTGAGGTTCGCCAACACCATGCCCTTCCCGCCGGCGCGTTTCACTTCGGCCGACTTGTCGAGTCGAGCGACCACTCCTCGGTCACAGACCACGATCTTGCCGGCGGTCTTGGCGCGACTGAGTGTGTCTGGCGCACAGACAGCTGCGTCGTTACCGGCCGCCGACGCTCGCTTGACAGATCGGGCTGTGACAAGCCGAGCCCGGCCGACCTTGCCAACGACCGTAGAGCTGATCCCGGCGTACTTCTTGCCGTTACCGAGCACTACCGTCGCGGCGTACGGCGCGACCGTGCTGGCGGCCACCGTTGTCACCCACGGCGTGACGTGGTTCAGAGTGGATGCCCCGGGCCCTGCATTGCCTGCTGAGGTTGCGACGAAGATGCCAGCCGACGCCGCGGACAGGAACGCCATGTCGACCGGATCATTCACGGCATCCGAGCCACTGACCGAATAGTTGATCACATCGACGCCATCGGCAACGGCAGCATCGATGGCGGCCAACGCATCGCCGGTGTAGATAGCCGGCTGCTCCTCAGTTGAGCTGGTGAAGGCAACTTTGTAGATCGCCAGCTTGGCCGCGGGTGCAACGCCGGAGATCTTCCCGAACGAGTGCCCGCCGACCGATGCGGTGATGCCAGCGTTTCCGGCGGCCGTGGACGCAACGTGGGTACCGTGGCCGGCACCATCTCGCGGTGAGAGGAAATCGGTACGCTGCCCGGGCGGAGTTTGCGACTCATAAGAGGAGGAGAAGAAGCGAGCGCCAATCACCTTGGTAGTGCACTCGTCGGAAGTAAATGAGTCGCCGGTCTCGCAAATCCCGGTAAACCTGTGGCCATCGGCCTTGTGCATCACGATCTTGTTGTTGCCTGACCGGTACGGCCGGAACGGATCCGCCGCCGTTGGCCCAGCCGTCCCCAGCTTCTCGCCGGCAAATGACTTGCTTTCCGGCCAGTAGCCCGAATCCACGATTCCGACGACCACACCGCGGCCGGCGCTGTTCTTGCCACCGAGTGTTCCCCAAACACCTTGGCTGCCCGTCAGCTTCAAGAAATCAACAGGCTTCTTGTCATTGGTGAGCTTGCGTGGTCGATCCTTGGTCACCGACAGAACGCCGGGCGCGGCTTGCAGCGTACGCGCCTGGTCGGGGGTCAGGGTCGTCGCGAAGCCATTGAGGCTGACCGCGTAGTGCTTGAGCGGCTTGGCACCAACCCGTGCGGCCGCGTTGGCGTGTTGGCTCTTCAGGTAGTCCCGGTAACGATGGGCGCGACCCGAGGTCACGTCCACCCGCTCGCCTTTGTTGGGACGCGTCGCACCAAGGCCCTTCACGTCGCCGTCGTAGGTCGCGATCGGCTTTCCGGTCAGCGCGACGATATAGCGACTCGGAATCGGAGCCGGCAGGCCGTGCTCGTCGCGATCCGGCGGCAAGGCAGAGGCCGTCGGCAAACTGCCGAGAGTGAGCAAAGCCGCGACCGCGACGCTCGCGGCGATGACCGCGAGATGGGCGCGACAGGTACGCAACAGCACGAAATTCCCCCCATTGATTTCGATGCCCCGGGCGACTTTCTCGACGGCAAGCGCAGCGCATCGAGCAAAAGTAGGCTCGACGCTAGCAGCAGCCGAGGAGGTGCGTGAGAGATCAGCAACATTCGCCCGGCCGGCAGCGAGGTGGGTTACCACCACTGCGCTCCGCCCGGCGATTAGCGACACTCGCCGTCCTGGTACTGAGCGTCGGCTGCGCCAACCAGTTCGCCGAACCCTCCGGCCAGACCCCAGGAACCACCATGCCCGTCACTCCGAGCGACCAGGCCACGCCTGCCCCGACCGCGGATACCGATCTCACGATCGTGGTTGACAACGGATCAGGCTCGACCAAGACGTGGCGGCTGACCTGCAATCCCGCAGGCGGTACGCATCCGGATCCGGAGGCCGCCTGCCGTGCACTCGAAGCCAACGGCGCAGTCGCACTGCCGCCGGTGCCGAAAGACAAGGCCTGTACGCAGATCTACGGCGGCCCAGAAACGGCCAGCATCACCGGCAGCTGGCAGGGCAAGCAGGTCAGGAGTACTTTCGCGCGTAATGACGGCTGTCAGATCAGCCGCTGGAAGCTCATGGAAGGACTGCTGCCGCGGGGCGGCAGCTAATCGCTCTCTCACCTCACCGACTTCCCTCACCTCACCGACTTGTCAGAATCTCAGCGCGCTATAGCGTGCTGAGATTCTGACAAGTCGATTTGAGGTCTACCCGACGACGATCTCGACCCGCTGGAACTCCTTGATCTCGGTGTAGCCAGTGGTTGCCATCGCCTTGCGCAGCGCACCAACAAGATTCATGGTGCCGTCGGGCACCGAGGAGGGGCCAAGCAGGATGTGCTGCAGATCGCCGACTGTGGAGAACTGGGCGCGCTCGCCGCGTGGCAGCTTTTCGTGCCAGGCCTCGGGTCCCCAGTGGAAACCGCGACCCGGCGCCTCCTCGGCCCTGGCCAGCGGCGAGCCAACCATGACCGCATCGGCGCCGCAGGCGATCGCTTTGGCGATATCCCCCGAGCGTACGACCGAGCCGTCTGCGATGACCTGCGCGTAGCGGCCACCGGACTCGTCGAGATAGTCACGCCGCGCAGCCGCGACATCGGAGACCGCAGAGGCCATGGGCACCGCGACTCCCAAGACCGACCGACTGGTGTACGCGGCTCCGCCTCCGAACCCGACCAGCACACCGGCTGCGCCGGTGCGCATCAGGTGAAGGGCCGCCTGATACGTTGCGCAACCGCCAACGATGACCGGGACGTCAAGCTCATAGATGAAATTCTTGAGGTTGAGTGGCTCGAGCTCGGAGGAGACATGCTCGGCGGACACGGTGGTACCGCGGATGACGAAAAAGTCAACGCCCGAGTCCACCACTGCTTGCGCGTAGGCCTGGGTGTTCTGCGGCGAGAGCGCGCCGGCCGTCGGCACACCCGCTTCTCGAATCTCCGCGACCCGCTTGCCGATCAGCTCAGGCTTGATCGGCTCCGCGTAGATCCTCTGCATCCGCCGGGTCGCCTCGATTGGATCTTCGATCGCAATGATCTCTTCCAGCTTCGGCTGCGGGTCGTCATAGCGGGTCCATAGGCCCTCCAGATTGAGCACACCGAGCCCACCTAGCTGGCCGATCTTGATCGCCGTGGCCGGGGACATTACTGAGTCCATGGGTGCGGCGAGCAGCGGGAAGGCGAACGTGTACGCGTCGATCCGCCATTGCAGCGAGACCTCCTCCTCCCCACGGGTACGCCGCGACGGAACGATGGTGATGTCGTCAAAGGCGAACGCCTGCTGGGCGCGCTTGCTGCGGCCGACGTCAATCATGGTCTACTCCCTTGGAGGCTGCTGATCATCCATCCTGATCATGATCATGATCATGGCAGCTCCCGTATTAGTGTGGTGCGTTCGAAGTGCGTCAGCCTGAATAGTTGGGCGCTTCGACGGTCATCTGGATGTCGTGCGGATGGGACTCCCGCAGACCTGCGGAGGTAATCCGGACGAACGAACCTCGCTCCTGCAACTCCGGAATCGTCGAGGCTCCGGTGTAGAACATGGCCTGCCGCAGACCGCCGACCAGCTGGTAAGCCACTGCGGCCAATGGACCGCGATACGGAACATGACCCTCGATGCCCTCAGCGATCAGCATCGAGTCCGACGTGACGTCACCTTGGAAGTAGCGGTCCTTGGAATAGGAGGAGCCACTGCGACCCCGCGAGGCCATAGCGCCAAGCGATCCCATGCCGCGATAGGCCTTGAACTGCTTGCCGTTCATGAAGATCAGCTCACCGGGGCTCTCCTCGCAGCCGGCCAGCAGTGAGCCCAGCATCACGGTGTCGGCGCCCGCGACAAGCGCCTTGCCGATGTCACCGGAATATTGCAGGCCGCCGTCGCCGATCAGCGGCACTCCAGCTGGACGGCAGGCCAGAGAGGCGTTGTGGATTGCCGTTACCTGCGGCACACCGACACCCGCCACGACGCGCGTGGTGCAGATCGAGCCCGGTCCCACCCCGACCTTGACGCCGTCCGCCCCAGCGTCGACAAGGGCCTTGGCACCGGCGTACGTCGCCACGTTCCCGCCGACGATGTCGACCTTGGTCGCAGCCGAGTCGGCCTTCAGCCGGCGCACCATCTCCAGCACGCCTTGGGAATGGCCGTGTGCGGTATCGACCACCAGCAGGTCGACACCTTCCTCGATCAGCGCCATCGCACGCTTCCACGCGTCGCCAAAAAACCCGACGGCTGCTCCGACGCGGAGCCGTCCTTGATCATCTTTAGAGGCATCGGGATACATCCCAGATTTGACGAAATCCTTGAGCGTGATCAGACCTCTGAGCCGACCCTGATCATCGACAAGTGGCAACTTCTCGATCTTGTTCTGGGCCAGTAGCCGCATTGCGTCGTCGCGGCTGATTCCAACTGGCCCGGTGATCAGCGGCATTGGGGTCATCACCTCAGCGACCGGCCGCGAGGGATCGGTTTCGAAGCGCATGTCCCGGTTGGTGATGAGGCCGAGCAGCCGCAGTTCACGGTCCACGACGGGCACGCCAGAAATGTGAAAATTGGCGCACATCGCGTCTGCCTCGCGGATGGTCGCATTCGGCGAGATGGTGATGGGCTGGTCGATCATGCCCGCCTCGGAGCGCTTGACCACATCCACTTGGTGCGCCTGATCCTCGATCGAGAGATTGCGGTGGATGATGCCGATGCCGCCCTGCCGGGCGATGGCGACTGCCATGCGGGCCTCGGTCACGGTGTCCATCGGCGAGGAGATCAGCGGCACTTTGACAGCAATCCGCTTCGAGACCCGAGACTCCGTACTGACCTCGGAAGGCGCAATGTCGCTCTCAGCAGGCTGGAGCAACACGTCGTCGAAGGTCAGCCCGAGGGTCTCGAAGGCATGCGGCACACCTACTGGACTGAGATCACCGGATGACGGCAACACGGCAAGCCTTTCCCCTGAGCGAGGTAGAAGGTCATGCTAGCCGAGTCGAGGTGCGCTCCCCGTTCAGATGTCCGGACGCCACCCCGAGTGCCTCTGTCAGGAACCAGGTTCTGGTGGACGTCCGGTATTACGCAAGGATCCGATCCGATCCAGCAAGTGATACCCGAAGGGTGCGCCCAGCCCGCGGCCCCGACCGAGATCAGCAGGCCGAGGACCTTCAGCGGCCAGCCCCAGAGCCCATCCTGGGGATTGTGCGCCGACCAGCCCAGCGGGATGACGCTCTGGGTGAGGAAGCTTGCGGCTTCCTCGGCACACTTGGTCTGATCGCCGGGGGTGCTGCAGAAGTTCAGATCAGTGACCTGTTGTATGACGGTGGCACGAATTGCACCGCCGGCGTACAGAGCCCGGGCAATGGCAATGCTGTCGATGTTGCCGATGCAGACCAGCGCGACCGCGAGGACGAGCACCCAACGTTTGGCCCACCGCTTGTACGAACCAATGACACGATCCATCTGACGGTCGAACCACACCTGTGTACTACTGATGGAGGAATCGACCTCCCCCTTGGTGGCCTTGATAATGCTGCTGAGCGACTGCTGCAGCTTGGGCGAATTCTCGAGCGCCCGTACGCCCGCTTCGATGTCGGCCAATGTCGGCTCCGTCGAGCCTGGAGTCAGCAGGTCGACCAGTGTCCGCGAAAAGACGCTTGAAGGTAGATAAGAGGGACTCCGAGTCGGTTTGCCTAGTGATGTCGCGTGCCGAAAGGGCTGGACCACCGAATGGCCCATGACATCGGCCAAGGTGAGCTTGTCGCGGTGCATTGGCTCAGCCGGCAGGGTGGTCGTGGCTTCACCCGCCGCGGTTTTCGCTGACTCGCGCGGCGGCGTCGGAACTGGGGCTCGAAGCATTGCGTCGTATCGCTGGTTCTCGACATGCCGTTGCGGACGGCGGTCTGGGCGGTGTTCTGCATCCGCTCCCACCCCGCTTCTCGGCCACAGCTATGTCGGCAGGTACGTCGTCAAGAAGGTCCCGGATGCCGCGAAGTAAGTACTTTGCTCGCTGACGCTGTAGGTGGCGTGCATGCGATGCACAGCGCGTACATCCCATGCTGCGTGGGATGTACGCCGGGCCGAGCTCAGGCGGATCGCGCCTTGAGGTTGCTCGTGGCGGGTCCCTCCAGCACGGTGCCGTCGGCGGCGAACCGAGAGCCGTGCAGCGGGCAGTCCCAGGACTTCTCCAGATCATTGAAGCGAACAACGCCGCCCAGATGCGTACAGATCGCTGAGACGGAGCAGGTCCGGCCATCGACCGTCGAAATTGCTACGGGCTCACCCCGTTCGGCACCGACCACTCCAGTGCCTTCGGTCGGGGTTCGATCCTCCTGCTTCAGCGGGTGAAGCTCGGCGTCGAGCCATCCCTGGGCGGCTGCCACCCCCATTGCGGCGTTAGCTCGGAGATACCGGATGGCGCTTGCCGGCTTGCTCACGCGGGTCCCCAGCGTGCGCGCCCACGACGGCACATTGTCCAAGATTTCGCCGCTCATACGCATCGCCGCCGCGACTGCATTGGTCATGCCCCACTTGCTGTATCCGGTGGCCAGATACACGTGGCCACCGCCGAGCGGCAGCTTCCCCACGAACGGCACTCCGGCGTGCGCCACGTAATCTTGCGCGGACCACACGTGGGTGCGCTCGGCGCCCTGGAACCAGCGGCGTGTCCAATCCGTCAGATCGATGACCAGTTCCGACGGGTTCTTCGGGTGGCGACCTACCGGATGCCCATTGCCACCGACGAGCAGCAACTCCTCGCCACCGTGCAGCGCAGTGCGCAACGAGCGAGTAGGTGAATCAGCCGAGATGTACATGCCGCGAGGAACCTGCGTCGCACCCCGAAAGGCCAGCGCGTACGAGCGTTGCGCGGTGACCTTGGCGAAGTACAGCCCGCGGTCGAGGAACGGGATGCCGGTGGCGAGCACCACATTGTCGGCCGTGACTGTGCCAGCTGATGTGATCAGCTCGCAGCTCTTGTTTCCGGCGACTCTGGTGACACGAAAGCCCTCGATCACTACCCCACCAGCGCCGCGCAGCCCTCGCACCAGTGCGGCGAGGACGTCCACCGGATCGACTTGCTGTTGATCCGGCAGGCACAGCGCTGCATAGGTCGGATATGGCAGCTCAACGGCATCAGTCATCTGTACCGGCAGTCCAAGCCGCCGGGCGATGTCGAATTCACGACGCACAGCGGCGGCACCCGACTGCGTTCCGGCGTACGTGTAGGCGTCTCGATGTTCCATCTGGACCCGGTGCTCGGCGGCGTACGCCAACAGCCAGGCCTGGGCTTCGCGATTGCCTTCCACGTAGGCACCCGCTACATGTTCGGTGTGGTTTGCCACGATGGTGGACAACCGCGTGCCTTGCAACAAGGTGACCTTGGCGGTCGAGTGTCCGGTCGTCACAGCGCCCACCGAACGAGCTTCCAACACGGCCACCCGCCGGCCGGCACGGGCCAGCAGCAGCGCGGTCGTCAGACCCGTTAGCCCACCGCCCACGACAGCAACGTCGTAGTGGCTGTCGCCTTCAAATCGATCAGTCTCCATGGTAGGCGGAGGGTCGAGCCAAATAGAGGCCAATCCGTCGGTGGACACACCCCTCCGGTACCCGGTTGCTTGGGCCCCAACCCGTGCTGAATGAGGCCGACAGCTAGCGGATCAACCGAGCTCCACCAAAGAAACCCGAAGGGCCTCCCTCCTCTGAGAGAGACCCTTCTTTCTGAGCTGCTCGCGCATCACGCGCGCGTTGCGTCAGTGAGTATGCCCGTGACCGGCCGGAGCCTCCTCCTCCTCGGGCTTCTCCACCACCAGCGTCTCGGTGGTGAGCAGCAGCGAGGCGATCGAAGCGGCATTGGCCAACGCAGAGCGCGTCACCTTGACCGGATCGATGACGCCATCGGCATACAGGTCGCCGTAGGTGTTGGTCTCGGCGTTGTAGCCGTGACCAGGCTTGAGTTCGGCCACCTTGAAAGTCACGACGTAGCCCTGCTCGCCACCATTCTCAGCGATCCAGCGAAGTGGTTCCGCACAGGCCCGTCGGACGATGTTGACACCGATACTCTCGTCACCGGTGAGGCCCAAGTCGCCGTCCAGCGCCTCCGCAGCGTGAATGAGGGCAGAGCCACCGCCGGCGACGATGCCCTCTTCGATCGCGGCACGCGTGGCCGAGACGGCATCTTCGATGCGGTGCTTCTTCTCCTTGAGTTCCACCTCGGTGGCAGCACCGACCTTGATCACACAGACTCCACCAGCGAGCTTGGCCACCCGCTCCTGCAGCTTCTCGCGATCCCAGTCGGAGTCGGTACGGGCGATCTCGGCTTGCAGCTGTGCCACGCGGGCCTTGACCTCGCTGCTGTCGCCAGCACCGTCGACGATCGTGGTGTTGTCCTTGGTGACGACAATCCGACGAGCACGACCCAAGACATCGAGACCAACCTGGTCAAGCTTGAGACCTACCTCGGGTGAGACGACCTTGCCACCAGTCAGGATGGCGATGTCTTCCAGCATGGCCTTGCGGCGATCACCAAAAGCCGGGGCCTTGACAGCCACCGAAGTGAAGGTGCCGCGGATCTTGTTCACGACCAAGGTGGACAGCGCCTCCCCGTCGACGTCCTCTGACACGATGAACAGCGACCCTGAGGCGCCTATGACCTTCTCCAGCAACGGGAGCAGGTCGGTCATCGAGGAGATTTTCCCGGAATTGATCAAGATGTAGGGATCGTCGAGAACGGCCTCCATTCGCTCCGGATCGGTGACGAAGTACGGCGACAGGTAACCCTTGTCGAACTGCATGCCTTCGGTGAACTCGAGCTCAGTCCCCATGGTCTGCGACTCGTCGACCGTGATGACGCCGTCCTTGCCCACCTTGTCGAAGGCCTCGGCGATCAAGCGGCCGATCTCTTCGTCGCGAGCCGAAATGGTGGCGATGTGCGCCATATCTTCGGTGGTCTCGACCTCTCGGGAATTCTCCCGCAAGCGGTCCTCGACCGCAGCCACGGCGGCGTCGATGCCCCGCTTGAGACCAACTGGGCTGGCGCCTGAAGCAACAGCGCGGAGACCTTCATGCACCATCGCCTGGGCGAGCACGGTTGCAGTGGTGGTCCCGTCGCCGGCGACATCGTTGGTCTTGGTGGCAACTTCTTTGGCGAGCTGTGCTCCAAGGTTCTCGTACGGGTCGTCGAGCTCGACATCACGTGCCACGGTCACGCCATCGTTGGTGATGGTCGGAGCGCCCCACTTCTTGTCGAGGACGACGTAGCGGCCCTTAGGACCGAGGGTGACCTTGACGGTGTTGGCGAGGGCGTCCACGCCACGCTCGAGCGCAAGGCGTGCTTCCTCGTCGAATTTGAGGATCTTTGCCATAGGTGCAGATCCCCTTACTTGGTGACGACTGCGAGGATGTCGCGGGCATTGAGGAGCAGCAGCTCCTTGCCGTCGTACTTGACTTCGGTCCCGCCGTACTTGCTGAAGATCACGACGTCGCCCTCTGAGACATCGAGGGGAACCCGCTTGCCGTTGTCGTCGATGCGGCCAGGACCGGTGGCGAGTACCTTGCCCTCCTGCGGCTTCTCCTTGGCGGTGTCGGGAATGACCAGGCCGGAGGCCGTGGTCTGCTCTGCTTCGAGCGGCTGAACGAGGATGCGATCCTCGAGCGGCTTGATCGTGACTGCCACGTCAAACCCCTTTCACAGGTGATATGTCCGGATGTGTGAAGTGGTCGAGACGTCGTCGCGGGTGCCATCTCGACCGCCAGCGTTGAGCTGGCACACTCATAGGGAGAGTGCTAACCAGACATTAGCACTCGATGTATGCGAGTGCCAGCGGGGGCGCCTGGGTGTGTGAACACCCGGATCCTCCTCGTTGAATGTGGGGCGGCGAAGTGAAGTGGGTGACGCGTCTGCGGTCGCATCCGATGAGCGAAGGTCAGACCCGCTCCACTATTGCGGCGATGGCTCCGCTAGGCGTCCGTGAGATCACCATCGTCGCGCTATTCGGGCCAGCCAATCGCAGCCGCCTTCGCAGCTCTGCGGGATCCACATCGATGCCACGTTTCTTGATCTCCAGAACACCGATCTGCGCCTGACGGACCCAGCTACGCAGCGCCTTGAAGTGGAAGGGCAACCGTTGCCGCACCTCAAACGCGGCCGCGAAAGGGGTGCTGCAGAGTTGGTCACTCGTCAGGTATGCGACCTGCGGGTCAACCAGCCCGGCACCGAGCTGGGAGCCCAAGTCGGCGATGGCGCCAGCGCGGATGACAGCGCCGGCCGGTTCGTAGAGATAGCGACCCAGGTCGCGTACGGGCAGCGGCGGCGGAGCCGTTGCGGTGAGACGCGCGTTCGGCATGATCAGCGCGGAGCGCCGTCCCGGACTCGCACCGGCCCCCGCCCAGAGCGTGACCTCGACCGTCTCGCCACGATGGGTGATCCACTCCGCCTCCACCGCCGTGGGGATCAGCGAGTGTGGGAGTGCTGGGCCAAGCTTGACACCTGCGGTTCGCCCGCTGTCGAGGAGATTCATCACAGTCGACCAGGGAGGTGTGAAGTCCTCCACTCGCCATACCCGCCCGAGATCGTCGCGGCGGGCCGGGTCGCAAAACACCCCGACTCCCGGCGTCATCAGCTGCTCGCCCACGTCGCTCATGTCAGCGCAGATCAGCTCCGCACGGCCTGCGAGGTTGGCCCGGGCTACCGCAGCTGTCACGGGATCGACATCCACCGCTACCACCTCCAGACCCGCTCGAGCGAACGCCATGGAGTCAGCGCCAATCCCGCAGCCGAGATCGATCACCCGGCGCACTCCGGCCTGGACGAACCGGCCCGCGTGGTGGTTGGCGACCTCTGGTCGCGTCGCCTGTTCCAGACCCGCTCTAGTGAAGAACATCTCAGCGGCAGCCTCGCCGAACTTGGCCCTTGCCTGCCGGCGGAGCCTGGCCTGGGTGAGAGCAGCCGCAGCAACGTCGGGACCGAACCGCGCGCGCATCCGAGTGGCGGCTGCTAACGACTCGGGATCCTCCTCCGACATCGCCGCATCGAGGGCCTCGTCAGTCAGGCCGAACGGGAGCATGTGTCCTGGCTCACACCAAAATCTTGCTGACTGGTAACGACGAGTCCGCTCCAATATCGAGGGCTGACGGCTTGCCGCCAGCTGCGACAATCTCCGCACCCAGGACCGCGATCATGGCCCCGTTGTCGGTACAGAGGTTCGGGCGCGGCGTACGCAAGGAGATCCCGTATTCGGCCGCGCGTTCGGCCAGCAGCGCTCGGAGTCGCCGATTGGCAGCCACGCCCCCGCCGATCAGCAGATCGGTCGCTCCGGTGGCCTGGCAAGCATCCATGGCCTTTGCGCTGAGCACATCGCAAACCGCCTCCTGGAAGCTCGCTGCCACGTCGGCCAGTGGGACGTCCAGGCCATCCCCCCGCCGGGCCTCAACCCAGCGCGCCACAGCCGTCTTCAGCCCGGAGAACGAGAAGTCAAACCGGTGCCGCTCCAGATCTTTGCGCGCAGTGAGGCCCCGTGGAAACCGGACATAGTCGGGATCGCCGGTCGCCGTCTTGTCGATGTAGGGGCCACCGGGGTACGGCAGGCCGAGCACCCGCGCCACCTTGTCGTACGCCTCACCCGCCGCGTCGTCGATCGTCGAGCCGAGCTCAACAATGCTGTCGGCGATGCTTTCGACCTGAAGCAACGACGTATGCCCGCCTGATACCAGCAGCGCGATACACCGCTCCGGGAGGGGCCCGTGCTCCAGAAGATCAACAGCGACGTGCCCAACGAGATGGTTGACCCCGTACAACGGCCTGTTCAGCGCGTACGCGAGCGCCTTGGCGCTGGCCAGACCGACAACCAACGCACCCATCAGCCCGGGCCCGACGGTGACCGCGATGCCATCAATCTCAGACAGGTCGATGTCTGCTGTAGCGCAGGCGCGCTGCAGCGTCGGAACCATGGCCTCCAGGTGCGCACGGCTCGCCACCTCTGGTACGACGCCGCCGAACCTGACATGCAGGTCGACGCTGGAGGCCACTTCGTTGGCGAGCAGCTCGTGCCCCCGAACGATGCCCACGCCGGTTTCGTCGCAGGAGGACTCGATGCCGACAATGAGGGGCCCGCTCGTGGGCAGGCTCCGCGAACTGCTCACACTTCCTCCGTCATTGTCGCGATACGATCCGGCCAGGTCTGGAGGTCATAGAGCTTCAAGATCAACGCGTGTTGACCGGGTCCGTAGTAGTCCGTCCGGGCGCTGAGCTGCTCGAAGCCCAGCTGCTGGTAGAGCGCAATCGCAGGCTCGTTGTTGTACGCGACATCCAAGATCACCTCGCGTATCCCGAGCTGGCGAACGAGCTCCAGGCCGGCACGCACCAGGTCAGCACCTATTCCGCGACGCCGGCTGCGCGGCTCCACAACGATGCGGTGAAAATCGGCCAGTTCACCAATGGTCTTGATCGAAATGACGCCGACCGGATGCTGTGCTCGGGCGATCAAGATCGTCCGATGCTCGCCGAGCAATTCGCCGTGCCAGCTGCGCTCACTCCACTGTTCAGCGGGAGGGAAACCGGCGCCTTCCAGCAGCATGATCGCGGGGAGATCATCGAGATGAGCCGGCAGGATGCTGATCTCAGGGTTGCGCGAGGCGTGGATCATCTCCGCGCTCCCTGGTAATGCAGCACCGACTTGGGTCGGGTGAGCTCGGTCGCATCGGGATGACGCAGATAGAGCGGCTCGTGGCCGGCGTCGGGCAGCGTCGCGCCACGGGTAGCGAGCACGCCTGGATCCATCGATCGTGGGCCTGGCACGGCCTGCAACTGATCCGGGTAGAGATCGGCGCCAGGTCCGATGGTGGGCAGCCGCGGTACGTCGCTGGGCCGCGAGACCCTGGGCTCACCGAGCCGTACGCCGGCGGCTCCATAGTGAGCCCAGTACACCTCGCGCCGCCTGGCATCGGTGGCGACCACGAACTCCCCGGCGCTTGCTTCGCTGAATTGCGCGGCCAGTACGTCGAGGCTGCAGACGCCTCGCAGCTCCAGGTCGAGCACGTAACTAAGCACCTGCGCGGTGGCCACACCGACCCGCAAGCCGGTGAACGGCCCCGGACCAACACCCACGACCAGCCGGCCAAGATCGGCAGCCCGAACGCCAGCGACGTCGAGACACTCTGAGACCAGCGGCATCAGTTGCTCGGCATGAGCCATCTGGTCCGCGACGGTCGCGGTCGCGAGGACACGCTCTCCCTGGGCCAGGCCAACGTTGACCACTGTCGAGGTGTCGAGTGCGAGCAGCAACGCCGCTTCAGTCATGATCATCACTGCGCAACACGCTGAGGTCCACTCCCTGCCACCTGTCGCCGACAGTACGGATCGTCACCAGGCGCTCGCTATCATCACCGGTTGCTGAAAGGTCCGCTGGGGAGGTCCAGATGTCGATCTCCAATCGATCTCCGGCAAGGCCATCGGCGATCCCCTGTCCCCATTCCACAACGGTGATCGACTCGGCAACAGCGGCGTCCAAATCAAGATCATCAAGCTCGGATGCCGTCGACAGCCGGTAGGCATCGACGTGCATCAGGGTGGGTCTGCCGATCGTGGAGTGATGGATGCGGGACAAGACAAATGTCGGGGAGATAATCGGGCCCTCGGAGCCAAGTCCCTGCCCGATTCCCTGTGTCAACGTGGTCTTGCCGGCACCAAGATCACCAGCGGCGAGGATCACGTCGCCTGGTTCCAACAGCTGCGCCAGCCGATCTCCCAACAGCACCATGGCGTCGCTAGTGGGAACCTTGATCACCAATGGCAGCGGCTTGGTCAAGATCACGCCATGCGCTACCACGCGATCGACGACAAACCCACGGTGCTGCCAGAAGGCGAGGAACTCAGGAAACTCGGCCCGGGTGAAGAGCTCGACCTGCTGAAAGCCCTGGATCGCCGCAAGCTCCTCGGCCGCGGCCACCATGGCCGAAGCGACACCATGGCGTTGCAGGTCCGGATGGACCGAGACGCGCGTGAACGTCGCAACGCCGGCTTGTGCACCTGGCAACACCACGATGACTCCCGCCGGACGGCCACCCACCTGAGCGAAAACTCCGCTGCCACGGAGCAGGCTGGCAGCCATGGTCTCCGCGGTCTCACCGATCGCAGCCGAGGGCGGATCGACTCGGGGGCGCGCATTGAAAGCGCTGTGGATCACCTCAACCATCGCGGCCGCGTCCTGCGGCGACGCGATCGAAACCACAAGATCAGAAACCGAGACGCTCACTAGCTGAGAGCCTAGCCAATCGAGGTGGGCGCCATCTGCAACTGACAGCCAGGTCCGGCGGCCTGAGACGACCGGCCGGGGCCAACATCGGTCAAGGGGCGCGACGAGATCGGGAACCACCGGCCGCGGTCGAGGCGGGTGACCGACGACGGCCTGAGCGTCCTGGCCCACGAACGCCGCTGTCGCCGCGTCGTCCTCGGGCGGAGTGGCCGCGCCGAGCCGGTGGCGGGGCGATCACCCGCTGGTACTCGGCGTCGCTGATGGCAGAGCCGCTAGTCCGCCGGGCGCCGGTCGCGGCGGCGAGCGCGCTGTCCCCAGGGATCGCGGATAGCATCACGGGGCGTACGCCTGCCTGCGTGGTCAAACGGCCCAGCTCGCGACGCTGGTGCGGCAGCGCGAAAGTGACGACGGTGCCCGTCCCGCCCGCCCGGGCGGTACGTCCCGCGCGGTGCAGATACTCCTTCGGCCCATTCGGCGGGTCAGCGTGGAGAACCAGACCGACCTCGTCGACGTGGATGCCCCGTGCCGCGACGTCGGTGGCAACCAGCACCGGGAGCGAACCATGCTTGAAGGCCGACAGGATCCTGGTGCGCGCTCCCTGGGCGAGCCCGCCGTGTAGCGCCCCGGCCAGCACCCCGCTGCGACGCAGCTGCTCGGCCACCCGATCCGCCCCGCGCTGGGTACGGACGAAGATCAACGTTCGACCCGGCCGACTGGCGATCTCTGCGGTCACCGCGGCCTTGTGCTGCGGCGCGATGCTGACCAGGTGATGGCTCATCAGGGGAACGCTGGCCTGGCCGGTGTCGACTTGGTGCGTGACGGGTTCGTGCAGGTAGTTGCGGACCAGGCGGTCGATGGCGTTGTCCAAGGTGGCGGAGAACAAGAGTCGCTGCCCGCGGTCAGGCACGGTGTCCAATATCTGACTGACCACAGGCAGGAAGCCCAGGTCGGCCATGTGATCCGCCTCGTCGAGCACTGTGATCTCGATGCGGCCCAAGTTGGCGACCCCCTGATCCATCAGATCGATCAGCCGCCCGGGCGTCGCGACCACGATGTCGACACCACGGGAGAACGCCAGCATCTGCGGCGGGTACGGCATGCCACCGGCGACCAGTACCAGTGACAGCCCCGCGATCCGCGCCAACGGCGCGACGACATCGGCGACCTGCATAGCCAGCTCTCGAGTCGGCACCAGGACCAGGCCGCGCGGTTGTGGCCTCGCGGGGCTGGACGACCCGGCGAGTCTGCTGATCATGGGCAGGCCGAAGGCCAGAGTCTTGCCCGAGCCGGTACGGCCACGGCCCAGCACGTCCTTGCCCGCGAGCGCGTCCGGGATGGTCGCGGCCTGGATCGGGAAAGGTTCGCTGATGCCATCCGCGCTGAGCGTGGCGACTAGGTTCGCCGAGACGCCCAGATCTGCGAAACCGCGGGCCGCCGTGTGCGGGGTCGGGAAGTGCAAGGGAGCGGGCAGCGCGGGCGTCGGCGAGGGCTGGCCACCGGACCGGCGGGATGCATCCCCGGGGGTGGCGCGTTCGGCGGCGGACCAGCGGTTCTTGGGCGCGCGTTCGCTCTTGGCGGATTTGGCTGGCATGACATCTCAGTTCTCACCCGCAGGGGCGGGCGATTGTCTAGGCACGTCGAACGCCCGAGACCTGATCAGTCATGGTGGGAAGGACGAACCTCTGCGCCCCACGTCCTCGCGCGGCGCTGGTGGTCCGGATGCGGACAGCAACCGGAGGAGCTAGAAGACTAGCAGGCGGCAGGGATCAGTCACGAATCCTCTGTCCGCGATGCTCACCCGGGCCCGGCCCGTACCCGAGCGAGCAAGCGGTCCAGGGCGTTGTTGAAGATCTCGTGCTTCTCGATGATGCCCAGGTGCCCGGATTTTTCGACCCGGACTGCCTCTGCCTTCGGCAGCAAGTCGATGATTCGAGCTGTGTGCTCGATCGGAGTGATCATGTCGTTCTCGCAGCCGACCACGACAGTTGGTACCGTGCTCAGAGTCTCAAGCGCCTGAAACTCGTCGACGTCATTGAAGGCCGGATAGTAGTCAGCCACAACCTCCAAAGGAATCTCCGCGAGCATCTCGGAGGCAAAGTCCACGTAGCGTGCCGGCACGTCAGATCCGAAGCCCATCCGGCGGGTGACGACATAGCCAAGATCGCTTCCGGCGCGGCGTCCTGGCGAGACCAGCTCGGGTACCCGGTTCAGGGCCGCCATCAACGGCTCAGCGATTCGGTGAAAGGTACGGCCGGGAATGCCGCGGATGGGTGAGTATTCCGCCATCTCGCCAGCGGACGTGCAGAACAAAGCGACGCCGAGGATCTGACTGCCAAAGAGTTCCGGATGAGACTGGGCGAGCCGCAGGATGGTCATCCCGCCCATCGAGTGCCCGATGAGGATCACTGGTCCGGTTCCGACGACCTCCTCGAGTACCTGATGCAGATCGTCGGCGAGCTGGGGAATCCTGCAGCGCTCGGCCTCCGAGCGGGTTGACCTGCCGTGGGAACGCTGGTCATAGAACACCTGGCGCAACTGGCCGCGGAAGTGCAGGCGCTGGAAGTGCCAGCAGTCGAGGTTCAGCGCATAGCCATGGACGAAGAGCAGAGTGAGATCATCGTCGGCACCCTCATCCACCTCGGTATGGAGCACGACGCCGTCCGGGGTGATGACGTCGGGCCCATAGGACCGCAGCGAGAAGAACTCCTCGAGGTCTGCCTCGGAGCTGCGCGTAATCCGCTTGGCGATGATCCTGCGTTCCAGTTCGATCCCTAAGGCGATCCCGCCGGCCGCCAGCGCTGCAACACTCGCAACCAGCCCAAACCCCGCAGCCAGCCCGCTGCGCTGTGGCGCCATCAGAGGTTCTCCGGACTGGCGTGGAGATAGCGTCGCGGCACCCGCGATCCAATTCGGGTCACGATCTCGTAGCCGATGGTGTCGCACCAGTCCGCCCACTCGCCGGCAGTTGGTTCGCCGCGATCACCAGGGCCGAACAGGATGACTTCCTCGCCAGGCTCAGCGACGCGGCCAGCTCCCAGCTCAACGACGAACTGGTCCATGCAGATCCTGCCGCGTACCGGCACCCGGCCTCCCGAGCAGCCAACCCAGGCCCGATTACTGGCGTGACGTGGTATCCCATCGCCGTAGCCGAGTGGCACCAGGCCAACCGTGGTGGGGGCGTCAGCGGTCCAGGTCCATCCGTACGAGACGCCGGCGCCCGCCTGAATCTGCTTGACATTGACCAGCTGGGAGCGCAGCCGCATGACGGGTCGTAAGGCGACCCCGGCAAGCGCTGCGATACCCGGAGCCGGATCGATGCCGTACGCGGCAATGCCGATCCGCACCAGATCCAACCGCGACTCAGGTACCACGAGCGCGCCAGCCGAGTTGGCCAGATGCCGGAACGTGGGCTCGAGCCCGGCGGCCCTGGCTTGCTCGTACGCGCGCTGGAATGCCTCTAGCTGAACAGGAATCGACGGATGGCCAGGCTCGTCGGCTGCGGCGAGGTGTGACCAGACACCTACCACCTCGAGAGCCCCAGCGTGCTCGGCCTCGGCCGCCGCCGCACAGACGCGCTGCCAGTCATAGCTGGGAGCACCGTTGCGGGAGAGTCCGGTGTCGATCTTGAGGTGCACCCGGGCGCGGCGTTCAGCGGTGCCAGCCGCCGCGGTCAGCCGGCCAATCTGCTCAATCGATTGTGCCGACACGTCAACATCGGCCGCGACCAGCGGAGCTAGGTCCTCCTCCACGCCATACAGCCACGCCAAGACTGGGCCAACATCACCCGCTTCGCGGAGCATCAAGGCCTCCGCAGGCGTGGCGACTCCGAGCCACGCGGCGCCAGCAACCCTCGCCTCCCGAGCGCACTCCAGAATCCCGTGCCCGTAGCCGTCTGCCTTCACCACAACCACTGCCGGGACACCGGCGAAAGCCTGAAGATTGGCCACATTGGCACGGAACGCGGCCAGATCGATCTCCGCGCAGGCGGTAGCCGGGTCGATGCCGGCGACCCTGCTAGGCAACCGCAGCTGGCTGGTCATCGGGTCCTCGCGCGCTGCTCGAGCCGTCCCAGCGTCTGCCCGATGGCGCGTGCCAGCTCTTGCGGAGCCAGCACACCAGGATGTTCAGCCGCAGCTATTGCTTGTACAGAAGCCCCGAGCTGACCGGCTCGCAGCGCATCCACGCCAGCCGCCAGCAAAGCCGCGCACACACCACCGAGCACATCGCCTGAGCCCGCCTGCGCAGTCCAGGCTGGACCGGGCACAGCGACGAGCACTGGCCCTCCTTTAGGAGCCGCGACCAGTTGCGTCGCACCCTTCACGAGCACTGTGGCGCCCGTCTGCTCGGCGCCGGTAGTGGCCGCTCGGACGAGATCCTCCTCGACCCAGCTGCGCTCACGCTCCAGCAGCCTGGCCAGCTCGCCGGCATGGGGGGTCAAGAGCCAGCTGGCCGGAGCCGGTTTGGGCAGATATCTGAGCCCATCGGCGTCGACGACTGCAGGCAGCTCCTGCTCGGCGACGCGGGCGAGCACCTCGGCGCCGTCGGCACGGTCGCCCCAGCCGGAGCCGAAAAGATAGGCCTGGACACGCCCGGGTGAGAACACGACATTCGGCAGCTGCGCCGAGATAGTGGCGGCCGGTCGCTCGGCGCCGAGGAATCGGACGTAGCCCGCGCCACCGTAAACCGCGCCGTAGACCGACATCACCGCAGCACCTGGATACTGATCGGAGCCGGTGTCCACGCCGACCGCCCCGCGCGCGTATTTGTCGCTGCGCTCTGTCGGATAGGGCCACGCCGAGGCCAGGCCGTCCTCGTCCAGTCCCACCAGGTCGGCTGTTTCGTCATGATCAGCGCCCAAGCCGATATCGACCACCGTGATGTCGCCGCAACGGCTCAGCGCCGGTTGCAGCAGGTGACACGGCTTCCGCTCGCCGAACGTGACCGTCCGGCTCGCTCGCACCGCGGCTCCTGGAGCGGCGCCCGTGTCGGCGGCCACCCCGGAGGGGAGGTCGACCGCGATGGTCGGGATCCCCCGGGCCTCGACGGATTGCACAAGGCGGGCAACGGGGTCCGGAAGTCCTGGGCGGCCGCCGATGCCAAGGATCCCGTCTATGACCAGCTCGTACGCCAGAGCCGGATCATGATCATCGAGATCCACCAGCCGGCCACCTGCCGCGATCAGGGCCGCAAGGCCGGCCACATGAGGTGTGCCCAGACAGCGGATTGCGGTGACGCGCGCGCCGCGGCGGGCCAGCCGTACGCCGGCGAACAGAGCGTCGCCCCCATTGTTGCCCGCACCAACCATGATCATCACGTGGCGCCCATAGCGGCCGCCACTCTGCGAACCCAGCAGGTCGGCTGCGCTAGCCGCCACGGCGGCCGCGGCCCGCTGCATCAGAGCGTCAACGCCCTCGACCGCGATGGCGCGCTCCTCGATGCGACGGATCTTGTCGACCCGGTATGCGCGCATCATCACGCTTCGCAGATTACGACGGCAGAGGCGATGCCGGCGTCATGGGACATGCTGAGGTGAATCGTTCCGATGCCGAGTTGCGCGGCGCGGGCAGCGACCGTGCCCTGGATTTTGAATGACGGCTTGCCGTCATCGTCGGTGATCACCTCAGCGTCCAGCCAGGACAACCCGTCCGGTGCGCCCAGCGCCTTCGCCAATGCCTCCTTTGCAGCGAATCGGGCTGCCTTTGACGCCATCGGACGCTCGGCCTCAGCGGTAGTGAAGATCCGCCGAACGAGACCAGGTCGGCGCTCAATCGACGCGGCGAACCTATCGACGTCACAGACGTCGATGCCGACTCCGACAATCATTTATTCGACAGTGACAGACTTAGCCAGGTTGCGTGGCTGATCGACATCGTGGCCTTTCTTGGTGGCAAGTTCGCAGGCGAACATCTGCAACGGCACGGTGGCCACCAAGGGCTGCAGCAACGTCGAGACCTTCGGCAGCCTGATCATGACATCGGCGTACGGGCTGACCTCATCGTCGTCCTCCTCGGCTAAAACGATGGTCTTGGCACCCCGGGCACGCACCTCCTGCAGGTTGGAGATCACCTTGTCGTGCAGCATGTCCCGGCCGCGCGGGGGGACCACGACGAAGACCGGCAACTGGTTTTCGATCAACGCGATTGGACCGTGCTTCAGCTCGCCCGCCGCGAAGCCTTCGGCATGGATGTAGGCCAGCTCCTTCAGCTTCAGAGCCCCTTCGAGTGCGACCGGATAACCAACGTGCCGGCCGATGAAGAGGACGGACCGCTTGTCGGCGAACTCGGCCGCGAGCTCCATCACTGGCTGGATCTCATCAAGCACCTTGGAAATGGCATCAGGCATGGCCGCGAGTTCGCGCATGGTTTCGGTTATTTCCTCGCCGTACTTCGCGTCTCGCACTTGTGCCAGATAGAGGCCAAGCAGGTAACAGGCGACCAGCTGGGTCAGGAAACCCTTGGTGGACGCCACACCAATTTCCGGCCCGGCGTGGGTATAGATCACTGCATCGGACTCACGCGGGATGGTTGAGCCATTGGTATTACAGATCGCGAGCACCCGGGACTGCTGCTCGCGTGCGTGCCGGATAGCCATCAGGGTGTCGGCGGTCTCACCGGACTGGCTGATCGCGACGACGAGGGTCGTCGGCCCGACGATCGGGTCACGGTAGCGGAACTCACTCGCAAGCTCCACCTCGCACGGGATTCGGGTCCAGTGCTCGATCGCGTACTTGGCCACGAGTCCGGCGTAGAAGGCACTCCCGCAGGCGACCACGATGATCTTGTCGACTTGACGTAACTCCGCCTCGGAAATCCGGATCTCATCCAAAGTGAGCTGAGCGTTCGCGTCATGGCGGCCTAGCAGCGTGTCGGCTACCGCGCGAGGTTGCTCGTAGATCTCCTTCCGCATGAACCAGTCGTAGCCGCCCTTCTCCGCCGCGGACAGGTCCCAGTCAACGTGATAGGGCTTTACCTCAGCGGGTTCGCCGTCGAAGGTGATGACGTCAACCCCGTCGGGGGTGATGCTGACCAGCTGGTCCTGGCCAAGTTCGATGGCCTCGCGAGTGTGCTCGATGAATGCGGCGACATCGGATGCGACGAAGTTTTCGCCCTCGCCCACGCCCACGACCAGTGGAGAGTTCCGACGCGCTGCGACCACAGTGTCCGGTACTTGGCTGTCCACCGCTACCAGGGTGAACGCGCCACGGAGCCGGCCGCACACCACGCGCATCGCCTCGGCGAGGGGCAGTCCCGCCGAGACCTGCTGGCCGAGCAGCTGCGCAACGATCTCTGTGTCGGTCTCGGACTTGCAGATGATGCCGGCCTCTTCGAGCTCCTCCCGCAGCGTCACATAGTTCTCGATGATGCCGTTGTGGACCAGGGCGATGCGGCCGTCGGCGGAGGTGTGGGGATGTGCATTGACATCAGTGGGGCCACCGTGGGTGGCCCACCGGGTGTGCCCGATGCCGAGGCTGCTTCGGGGCAACTGTTCCTCGGCCAGCAGCTTCTCCAGGTTGCAGAGCTTGCCAGCCTTCTTTGCGACGTGCAGCGTCTCGTCGGCCACAATGGCAACGCCTGCCGAGTCATAGCCCCGGTACTCAAGACGTCGCAGACCCTCGATCACGACGTCTAGCGCGACCTTCTCACCGACGTACCCGACGATTCCACACATAGGCGGAACTGTACCTTTCCGGCGCTCCCGGGCCGGCGTCTTCGCGATCCTCGGTCGCCGTGCAGGCAGATTCCTGATCCGACACTAGATTCTGCGTATGCCGAACGACGCTCAGCTCCTCGGTCCCTATGTGGAACGGAGTCGGGCCGACTGGGCCGCGCTTGCCGAACACACGCCAATCCCGCTCGACGACACGATGCTGGAAAAGGTGCGCGGGCTAGGCGATCCCACCAGCATGCTGGACGTACGGGAGGTGTATCTGCCCCTCACTCGGCTACTGAGCCGCTATTTTCTGCACACCAGCGAGCTGCATAAGTCGACGAACGACTTCCTTCAATTGTCGGTGGAGCGTACGCCGTTCGTGATTGGGATCGCAGGGTCGGTTGCAGTCGGAAAGTCGACCACGGCACGCCTGCTCCGTGAGTTGCTGGCTGCCTGGCCGGAACATCCACGGGTCAGGCTGGTGACCACCGACGGCTTCCTGCTGCCCAACGCCGAGCTCGAACGACGAGGGCTGCTCCAGCGCAAAGGCTTTCCAGAGTCCTACGATCGGCGCGCCCTGCTGCGTTTCGTGATCGACGTGAAGTCAGGACAGGATGAGGTGTTCGCACCGGTTTACAGCCATCTTGTCTACGACATCGTCCCGGATGCCAAGGTGCGGGTGCAGCGGCCCGACATCTTGATCTTGGAAGGTCTGAATGTGCTGCAGCCGGCGCGCTCGCGACCCGATGGCACTACGGGGCTTGCGGTCAGCGATTTCTTCGACTTCTCGGTCTATGTCGACGCGGATGCAGCAGACGTCCGGGATTGGTATGTGAGTCGCTTTCTCTCGCTGCGCGACACGGCATTCCGCGACCCGCGATCGTATTTCACGCGCTACGCGGACCTGACCACGAGTCAGGCCATCCGGCAGGCGCGCTACCTCTGGGACACGATCAATGGACCCAATCTCGAGGCCAACATCCTGCCTACCCGAGGCCGGGCCACCGCGATCCTCCGCAAGGACCGTGATCATTCGGTCCAGTGGGTACGGATCCGCAAAGTCTGATCCACCTCGCCTCACGTTCCTTCTTGGGGCCACGACCCGTTGTCAGAAACCAACGTGCACGTTGGTTTCTGGCGCGATGCATGGTTTGCAAAGCTGCGAGCGTCGGAAATCGCGTACCGCCGCACGGAGGAGGAGCGAGCGGAGGCGTTCTTTCCTCCGCGAGCGACGACGACGGCGGCGGATTCAAAGCGCGATGCGCGAGCAGCTCGGGATAAAGGGTGTGCAGACCGTATGAAAGGTATGCAGAGTGGCGGCGATCTGTACTTCACGCTCCTGTCGTCGGGGTGTATCACCGACCCGAGCAGCGACTCCTTGTTTCCGAGCCCGCTCGCCCGAGACAAGGCACCGTTGCGCACCTTGTCACTTCGATGAGGGGCGGGTCTCGCGCAACATCTTTGTCAGCTAGGAATCTGGCATTCGTCGTTTCCCACCACCCCGACGCAAACGATCGGATGCGACGCGGGAGCGCCGCCTGGGGGCCTGGGCGTCTCGAGGGTACGGTCAGCACATGAGTACCCAGTACCTCGCGGCATCGGAAAAGGTCCGGATTGGAGCAGGCACAGCCCTCAAGTTCGGCTTCTTTGCAGCCTTCGGAGTCTTCCTTTTCTACCTGATCTTGTCCGTCGTCTTGGGCGTCGTGGCACTCATTCTTGCCGCATCCGGCACATTCAACATCAACAACCTGCTGCCCGGCTAAGCGAGAAGAACGCCTCCACTCATTTCTCCTCAGCACGGCGGCGCGCGATCCGCTGTGTTTGATTGCTCGCTGCCGCTCGCTGCGGATCGCGCTGTGTTTGATTGCTCGCTCCGCTCGCGGCGATGTTCGCTGGGTTGCCGCCGTCTTCGTCGGAGCTGACGGAACGGAAAGCGTTGTTCCGCCATCTCCTCCTACAGATCGGCGGCGCGAACATCAAGAAGCCGCCTAGAGAGCTAGCGAGGCCTTGACCACGTCCGCAAGGCGATGCGCGACTCCGTTAGCCGCCTCATAACTCTCGGCCTCCACCATGACGCGTACCAGCGACTCGGTGCCGGACGGCCGCAACAAGACCCGGCCGGAATCCCCGAGCTCGGCCTCGGCCTCAACCAACGCAGCTGTGAGCTGAGGATCGGTCGCCGCACGGCTCTTATCCACGTCAGGCACATTGATCAACACCTGCGGCAACCTTGTCATCACCGAAGCCAGCTGGGCCAGGGACTGACCCGATGTCGCCATCCGGTTCATCAGGTGAAGCGCGGTAAGTACGCCGTCGCCAGTCTTGGCATGCTCCAACATCACGACGTGGCCGGACTGCTCCCCGCCCAGCATGAAGCCACCAGCCTTCATCGCCTCAAGGACGTAGCGATCCCCCACTTTGGTCTGCTGGACCGTTATCCCCGCGCCCCGCATGGCGTTGATGAGCCCGAGGTTGCTCATGACGGTGGCTACGACCGTGTCGTTCTTGAGTCGGCCCTCTTCGCGAAGGGCGAGAGCCAAGATCGCCAGGATCTGATCGCCATCCACGATCCTGCCGAACGTGTCGACCGCCAGGCAGCGATCGGCATCCCCATCAAGTGCGATCCCGATGTCTGCCCGATCTTCCAGGACCGTCGATCGCAGTGAATCCATGTGGGTGGAGCCACAGTTCTCGTTGATGTTGATACCGTCTGGCTCCGCATGGATCCGGTGCACCTGAGCACCTTGCGCCTCCAATGCCGCCGGCGCCGCCTGATAGGCAGCCCCGTTCGCACAGTCGACGACGACCTTGAGGCCTTCCAGACTTACCGGTCTCCCGAGGCTGTTGACCAGGTGCGCCACATAGGTCTCGACGAGTGACTCCTGCACTGTCACTCTGCCGACGCTCGCGCCGGTGGGCCGAGGCCACTCTTCGCCCAGGCGAGACTCGATCGCGTCCTCGAGCGCGTCATCCAGCTTGTTGCCGCCACGGGCAAAGAACTTGATGCCGTTGTCCGGCATCGGATTGTGGCTGGCCGACAACATGACGCCGAGGTCCGCGTCGCAGGCTTCGGTGAGGAATGCGACCCCGGGAGTGGGCAGTACACCGAGCCGTACGACGTTCACCCCCGCACTAGCCAGACCGGCGACAACGGCGGCCTCCAAGAACTCACCTGAGGCGCGCGGATCGCGGCCCACTACCGCGAGCGGCGCGTGTCCATGGAACTCGCCAGTCTCGCCGAGTACGTGGGCTGCTGCGACGGAAAGGCTCAGCGCTAGTTCCGCAGTGAGGGCCTCGTTGGCCTTCCCGCGTACGCCGTCGGTTCCGAAGAGTCGGCCCACTGATCTCTTTCCCGCGACTACCTCTTGCTGTACTGGGGGGCTTTCCGGGCCTTCTTCAGACCCGCTTTCTTGCGTTCCTTGATCCGCGCGTCGCGGGTCAGCAGACCGGCCTTCTTGAGCGCGGCCCGGCTTGCCTCTGCATCGACGGCGTTCAGAGCGCGGGCAACGCCGAGTCGCAAGGCCCCCGCCTGACCGGTCACGCCGCCGCCGTGGATGCGGGCAATGACGTCGTACGAGCCGGCTACCGCAGCGGCAGCGAAGGGCTCGGAAACCAATTGCTGGTGCACCTTATTGGGAAAATAGTCGTCGAGCGTGCGGCCATTGATCGTCCACTGGCCGCTGCCAGGGAAGATGCGGACCCGAGCCACCGCTTCCTTGCGGCGTCCGGTCGCTGCGGCGGGAGCCACAAGGGCCGGGCGACCCGACGGGCCGTGCGACACCTGCGGCGTCGCTTCGGAACGGTAGGCGATCTCACGGGCGTCCTCGACGAACGGGGTGGCCTCGTCCTTGTCGACCGCTTCGGTGGCGGTATCAGTCACTGCGATTGGTTCCTTGCTTCGGAGGTTTCGTGCGTTGTGGTCGATGCGAGGCTACTGCGCGATCTGGGTGATCGTGTACGGCTTCGGCTGCTGAGCGCTGTGCGGATGCTCGGGACCGGCGTACACCTTGAGCTTCCTGATCAGCCTGCGGCTGAGCTTGTTCTTGGGGAGCATCCCCCACACGGCGAGTTCGACGGCCTTGCGCGGGTCGCGGTCAAGCAGCTCGCCGTACGGGACAGACTTGAGGCCGCCGGGCCGGCCGGAGTGCCGGCGGGCGAGCTTGTCGGTGCGCTTGTTTCCGGTGAGAGCGATCTTGGACGCGTTTACGACAATCACGAAGTCTCCGCCATCGACATGAGGCGCATAGGTCGGCTTGTGCTTGCCACGCAGTAGCGTCGCCGCCGTCACCGCGAGCCTGCCGAGCACAACATCATTGGCATCGATGACATGCCAGGACCTGGTGATGTCGCCAGGTTTCGGGCTGTAGGTGGACATGACCGGCTTCCGTTGTGACGCGAGCGAACTCTCTTTGTACGAATGAACCTTGCCGCGTCCAATACCCAGTCATGGCGCGGCGAAGGCACGCGTTGGACGCAACAGCCGACCAGATTACCTGGGCCGACCAGCGCCGGTCAAAGTGGCAATGTGCCAGTGGGCCAAATCATATGGCCCACGACTATTCAGGCATGTGGACCACGCGTAGGTTGTGCGCATGACCGATACGCCCACGGTTGAGACCCCCAAGGCTGACTCCCTGAGCATTCGCGACAACCGTACCGGCCGTGAGTACGAAATCCCGATCAGTGATGGGACCATTCGCGCTGCCGATCTCAAACAGATCGCGGCCAATGGCCAGCCAGGCCTGGCAACTTACGACCCCGGATTCGTCAATACGGCCTCCTGTCGTAGCGCCATCACTTTTATCGACGGCGATCTCGGCATCCTGGAGTACCGCGGCTATCCCATTGAGCAGCTGGCCGAGCACTCCACCTTCCTCGAGGTTGCGTACCTCTTGCTAAACGGCGAGCTGCCAACCCAGGCTCAGCTTGACGAATGGGTCCTCAACATCACCTACCACACCTTCATTCACGAGAACCTGAAGCAATTCATCGAAGGCTTCCGTTACGACGCGCATCCCATGGGGATGCTGATGGCCACGGTCAGTGCGCTGTCGACGTTCTATCCGGCGGCGAGCAAGATCGGCGACCCAGAGAACCGCATGTTGCAGATCACCCGATTGATCGCCAAGATGCCAACGCTCGGAGCATTCGCCTATCGCCATCAGCAGGGCAAGCCGTATGTCTACCCGGACAACTCGCTGTCCTACACTGCCAACTTCTTGGCCATGTTGTTCAAGATGAGCGAGCCGACGTATGCCGCCGATGAACGTCTGGTGCACGCGCTCGAGGTGCTGTTCATCCTGCACGCCGATCATGAGCAAAACTGCTCCACCAACGCCGTGCGGTCGGTCGGCTCATCTCAGGTCGATCCCTACTCGGCCGTCGCCGGTGGTATCGCGGCGCTCTACGGGCCGCTCCACGGTGGCGCCAACGAAGCCGTGCTTGCCATGTTGAAGCGGATCGGTACGACCGACAACATCCCTGACTTCATCGCTGGCGTGAAGGAGGGCAAGGAGAAGCTGATGGGCTTCGGGCATCGGGTCTACAAGAACTACGACCCGCGCGCCAAGATCATCAAGAAGGCCTGCGACGACGTCTTCGAGGTGACTGGCGTCAATCCACTGCTCAAGATCGCCCAGGAACTGGAGAAGATCGCGTTGGAGGACGAGTACTTCGTCAAGCGCAAGTTGTATCCCAACGTCGACTTCTATTCAGGGCTGATCTATGAGGCGTTGCAATTCCCCGCGGAGATGTTCACCGTCTTGTTCGCCATCGGCCGTGCGCCGGGCTGGCTCGCCCAATGGTCGGAGCTTGTCCAAGACAAGGAACAGAAGATCGCGCGACCAAAACAGATTTACACCGGCATTAGAACCAGGGACTTCGTCCCGATCAGCGAACGCTGATTACAAGCCCCTAGTTTGTGTCTGCTCGCGCGGCGCCCCTGAAAAGCTGGCGCCGTCGTCCCTCTTCGGGAAACGAGAAGCATGTTTCGCTTATCGCTCCTCCGATCGCCAGCGGGCGCCTACGGACGCTCGCAGACTTTGGGTTTGGACTTGAACTTACGGCGCTACGTCAGTAGGCGCCAGCTGCGTACGTGGTCCCAACGCATCTCGCGCCACCAGCTGCCGGCCCAGGTGTTGTGAGCGAAGCGGTAGAGCATCACCGTGTCGGCGGTGAAGGACGCCGGCGGGATGACACCCAGGCCGTTGACGTAATCCTCAACTTCTTGCCGCAGGTCGGCCCGGATTCGCATCTCGTGTGAGACCAGTGAAATGTAGGGCATCCAGCGGTCCGGCTCGTACAGGTCGGGAGGCAGGCTGTCGCTCGGGCCGAGCAATGGTCGAACGACCGAATCAACTGCGCCAGCAAGATCATTGAATGGCTGGTTCGGCGCGCCGTCAAGCGCCGACACGTCGTAGGTGATCGCAAAATCCCCGAGCCGCCGTATGCCGCCATTCTGTACAGGAAACGCAGGTCTGCGACGCAGCACGAAACCAATGAGCTGTATCAGCTCGGCTAGCGGTACAACGACCGGCAGGCTGCCCGCAAGGGTGATGTGTGGAGGGAACGCGCCTGCCGAAATCAATCCGTACTGAGCTCGCAACTGGCCGGTGATTAGTGTTACAGCCGCACACGTCTTGGGGTCGGGCCTCAGAAACACCCCGAAGCGGAACTGGTTTTCCACCAGTGTTTGTCCTCTCACTGCGCACGACGCGGCCGGCTAATAAGCTTCCGCGTCTGTTGCCCACCGTAGCCAAGCCCAGACACGGCAGCAACGGACCCGCCGTTCTTCGAGGTGGCTGACGTCAAAGATCTTGCGCGTGATACTGAGGAGTCAGCTGCAACTGATCAACACAACTCAAGGAAGTGATCATGGACTGGACCCTGGAGGTTGTCGTACTCCCTGTGAGTGACATCGATCGCTCGATCGCTTTCTATCGCGACGACGTCGGCTTCATACTCGACCATGACACGATCACCCCGCAGATGCACGTGACGCAGCTGACGCCGAAGGGTTCTGGCTGCTCCATCGTGTTCGGTGATGGACCCGGAATGGATGCGATGGCACCCGGCTCCATAAAGGGTCTCCAGCTGGTTGTCGCCGATGCGTACGCCGCACGGGAGGAGTTGCTCAGCCGGGGCGTCGAAGCAAGTGAGATCACGACCTTCGACGAGCGCGATGGCGGGACGTTCTTCGGCTTCGCCGACCCCGATGGGAATACCTGGGCGGTGCAACAGATCAAGGCCCGCGGCGAAAAGCCGCTAATCCCACCCGAGTGGCGCAGCAGGTTTGGCGACTAGCTGCGAGCATCGGAAATGTGGACCTAGGGGGGCCCTGGGCGGTGAACATTGAGGTCTGGCCCGCGACGACGGCACGGTTCGATGATGTTGCCGCGATGCTCGGGCCCAAGAACCCTGATTCCTCGGTGTGCTGGTGCTTGAGCCACCGACTCGACTCCAAGACCAACCGGGCGCTCGTCGGCCGTGCTCGGGGTGAGTACGTGAAGGAACTCTGCGACCGCCCGGTCGCACCCGGCGTCCTCGCTTATGAAGACCTCGAGGTTGTCGGGTGGGCCGCCGTCGCACCCCGGTCCGAACTGCCTTTCGCTCGATCTACCAAGATCCCCCATGTCGATCAGCTGCCGGTCTGGTCGGTGTGGTGTATCCGTGTCCGCCCTGGGCACCGCGGCAAGGGCATCTCGCGCGCCCTGATTGATGGTGCTGTGGCGTACGCCCGCTCACAGGATGCGCCAGCGGTCGAGGGCTATCCCGTGGACAACAAGGGCAAGAAGGTCGACCTCACCATGGCCTATGTGGGCACGCGCAAGCTCTTCGAGGACGCCGGCTTCACCAAAGCTGCGGACACCCGCTCGGTCTCTGGTGGGTTTCCGCGCGTCGTGATGCGGCTGGAGCTCGGCTGACCAACTTCACTGCCCACACTCCTGTCGGAGGTTCTCCGACGGTGCAGCCACCACTCGACGATCAGCAGATTGACGACCCAGCTCACCCAACTCGTCAATCCGATCGCCTGGTCCAGGGCAGCTGGATCGACCTCAGCACCCGTGTAGATCTCGGGCACAAAGACCGCAAAGGCGACAGGCATCCAGAACCTGAAGGCCACGATGGAGAAGGCCAGGGCGACACTGCGCAGCATCCATTGCCGGTGATCAGCAAAACGGCGCCGTCGGATCGCACGGAAGCCGGCCAACGTGGTGGCGAACCACAGCAACGCAAGCATGGTGTTCGCCACCCGCTGGTTCGCACCATGCAAGCCCATCGGAGAGATGATCATGACGCAGATCGATGCGCTGAGCGCAGCAGTGACATAGACGCGGCCACTCCAGCGATGAATCGCGGGATGGGACCGGCGAAGCCACGGCCACACCTGAAGGCAGGCTGCCAACAACGCTACGGAACCGAGGAAGATGTGCGTGACCAGCAGTGGGTAGTAGCTGGCGTGCGGTGGCATCGACTGGATGCGGGCACGCGCTGGGTCAAGGGCCAGATAGGGCGGCACCGCATACCCGATGAAGATCACCGTCAGCAGCACAAGTGGCACGACCCAGGGTCGGCGGACCAGCGGTGTCTGCACCGCAAGCCGACGATCAGCTGTTGGGGAGGTCGTACGACTCAGCTCGTCGGTGGACATGTCAGCAAGCATGGTGATCACAGCGGCTCCGCGCACTGATGCCTGCCGTAGACCTGCGGTTCGGGTTAACCCCAGCAACGGCTGTGAGTGTCGGTGCTGCTCACCGCATCCGCTCGACCCGCGTCTCGTCCCAGATCGGCTCTGTCGACTCGTAGACGCTGCCATCGCCGCCGAAGATCAAGAACCTGTCAAAACCGCGCGCGAACCACCGGTCATGGGTGACTGCGATCACTGTGCCCTCAAAAGGATTGAGCCCCTGCTCCAGTGCCTCGGCGGACTCCAAGTCCAGATTGTCGGTCGGTTCATCGAGGAGCAACAGCGTCGCACCACTCAGCTCGAGCAGCAGGATCTGCAAGCGTGCCTGCTGACCGCCCGACAACGACTCGAATCGCTGTTCGGCTGCCTTGGCCAGCTCGTATCGGTCGAGCTTGCGGGACGCCTCTTCGCGCCCCATGCCTACTCGGTGATCATCACCGCGGTGCAAGATCTCGAGCAACGTACGACCGAGCAGCTCGGGATGATGGTGGGTCTGAGCAAACCAGCCGGGCCGTACCCGCGCACCGAGCTTCGCCTTGCCAGTATGGGGAACCGGGGCGATGTCAAGATCACTGACGGGCTGGTGCTCACGATCAGGATCGGAGCCACCGAGGGCCAGCAGACGGAGGAATTGCGACTTGCCCGAGCCGTTCGACCCCAGCACCCCAACCCGATCGCCGAACCAGATCTCGGCATCAAACGGCTTCATCAGCCCGGTCAGCTCGAGATTGTCGATCACGACCGCGCGTTTACCGGTACGCCCTCCACTCAGCCGCATCGACACCCTCTGTTCCAGTGGCACCGCTTGAGGCGGTCCGGCCTCCTCGAACTTGGCCAGCCGGGTCTGAGCAGCCTGGTAGCGGGAGGCCATTCCGGAGTTGTACGCCGCCTTGTTCTTGTACATCAGCATCAGCTCCCGCAGCTTCGCGTGCTCCTCGTCCCAGCGCCGCCGTAGCTCCTCGAGGCGGGCGAACCGGTCGCAGCGAGCGGCCGCGAGCGTCGCGAAACCGGACCCGTGGATCCACACCGAGTTGCCCGCAGCGCCCAGTTCCAGCACAGCGATGGTCTTCGCCGTTTGAGCCAACAGCTCGCGGTCGTGACTCACGACGAGCACCGATTTCTGGGTGCTCTGCAGCTGGGTCTCCAACCAGCGCTTGGCCGGCACATCCAAGAAGTTGTCCGGTTCGTCAAGGAGCAGTACCTCGTCCGGGCCACGAAGCAAGGCCTCCAGGGCCAGCCGCTTTTGTTCACCTCCCGACAGCGTGCCGATTTCACGCCACTTGGCCTGGTCATAGCTGATGCCAAGAGCCTCGGTGCAGCTGGCGTCGAAGATCACTTCGGCGTCGTACCCGCCCGCGTCGGCGTAGTCGGCCAGGGACTGCGCATAACGCAGCTGGATCTGTTCGCGGTCGTCCTCCATCAGCTGCAGCTCCAGCCGATCAAGTTCGGCCATTGCCCCACGCAGTGCAGGAGGCGAGAGCGAGAACAGCAGATCGCGTACCGACGTCGATGCGACGGATCGCTTGGGATCTTGGGAGCCCCGGATGCTCCCAATGAACTGACGCATCACGCCCAAGCCGCCGCTCCGGGAGACCGAGCCGCTGGTCGGCATGAGATCACCAGCGATGATTTTCAGCAGCGTGGTCTTGCCCGCGCCGTTGGGTCCAACCAGGGCGACTATGGAACCCTCACCAACGCGGAAGGACACATCGTCGAGCAGCACCCGACCGTCGGGCAGGTGATAGCCAACCCCGGCAAGCTCGACGTGTCCCATGGTCGGCCATGCTAGGCGCGACCTGATCACGAAGCGATTTCATTTCCCCTGCTGCGGGCCCGGTCCCCGCTCGCACGGACCCCCACGGACCCGGCCGCAACCTATATTCACGTAGGTTGCGTGCGGTCTGCACAGTTTGCAACCTGTGCAGACCGCCAGGAAGCTACGTAAACATAGGTTGCTGACAGCGATCCTGGGTGAATGGCGTCAGGCGGCGAGCAGCATGGCGAGCGCGGCCGTATCGGCGTTCCCCTGGGGGTCGATGCCCACCTTGCTGATCAGCTGCGTCACCGTCCCGTCGACGTCGGCCTCCACCCAGGCAGCGCGATGGTCAAGTCCGAGGTACGGCAGGCCAGGCAGGAAGACGCAGCCC
>DATLPF010000023.1:0-6990 GCA_035535875.1 Propionibacteriaceae bacterium | reverse complement strand
CGCTTCGACGTTGTCGCGTGACCGTCGCACCACGGCGACCAGGGCACTCATCGTGGCGACCTCTTCGACCTGCTCCTTGACGAACCACTGCATGAATTGATCAGAGGCGAAGTCGTTCTCCTCGCGGGCGATCCTGGTCAGCTCGTTGATCTGAGCGGTAACGCGGCGCTCCTGTTCAAGGGCGAGTTCGACAGGCGTGACGACGTCTGGGAAGTCCGCCTGTGGAGCGCTTACTCCGGGAACCAGCGCCGGGGCGTCCTGATCAACGAGGTATTTGATCATCATCATGGCGTGATCACGCTCCTCGAGCGCCTGAGCGTAGAAGAAACCCGCCATCTGCGGCATCGTCAGTGCGTCGTAGAAAACCGCGCATGCGACGTATTGCTGATGGGCCGCAAACTCGTGCCCGATCTGGGTGTTCAGCTGCTCGACGAATCTCATTGCGGGCATGCAGCGGCTCCTTAGCAGCGTCGTCAGTTGGTCATGCAGCTTTCCGCGGGCTGCAAGGTATCAGGCGCGCCGACGGTAGGCATGCCCAGACTGACAGTGGCCTGAGCAGCCTCCGGCGCCGACCTGCTGCGTTGCCATGCGTCGCCGCCACGGGTACGCCGGAGCGCCAGGAGACCGGCATCAGCCGTGAGGTGGTGCGGTGCCGCATGGGTGATGATCACGTCGGCAAGATCGCCGGGCCGCGGACGATTCGCCGGCTCCTCGGGCACCGCGACATGAACGAGCCGGTTGTCGCGCGCCCGGCCCGACATCCGATGAGTGAGCGCATCCTTACGGCCCTCGCCGTCGGCGAACATCACCTCGACGCGTTGGCCGCGCTGTTTCATGTTCTCCCGCAAGGCGATGTCACCGACCAGGTCGACAAGGCGGTCGTAGCGTTCCTGCACGACTGGCTTGGGAATCTGATCCTGCATCGTCGCGGCCGGCGTTCCGGGCCGAATGGAGTATTGGAAGGTGAAGGCCGCCGAGTAGCGCGCCGCCGCAACGACATCGAGTGTGGCTTGGAAGTCCGCCTCGGTCTCTCCCGGGAAGCCGACGATGATGTCGGTGGTGATTGCGGCCTCGGGCATTGCGACACGTACGTTGTCGATGATGCCCAGATACCGCTCGCTGCGGTAGGAACGGCGCATCGAGCGCAGTATCGCATCCGATCCGGACTGCAGCGGCATATGTAATTGGGGCATCACATTGGATGTCTCGGCCATGGCCGAGATCACATCGTCGGTGAAATCCTTTGGATGCGGCGAGGTGAAGCGCACCCGTTCCAGGCCGTCGATGTCACCGCAGGCGCGCAACAGCTTGGCGAAGGCGCGCCGGTCACCGAACTCCACCCCGTACGCATTGACGTTCTGGCCAAGCAGTGTCACCTCCTGGACTCCCTCAGCCACCAGTGCCCTGATCTCGGCGAGGATGTCACCCGGCCTCCGGTCGGTCTCGCGGCCGCGCAGCGCTGGGACGATGCAGAACGTGCAGGTGTTGTTGCAGCCGACGCTGATCGAGACCCACGCCGCGTACGCCGACTCCCGACGGGTCGGCAGATTGGACGGGAAGGTCTCTAGCGCCTCCTTGATCTCGACTTGGGCCTCGCGCTCGATTCGGGCACGTTCCAGTAGCGCCGGCAGCGACCCGATGTTGTGGGTGCCGAAGACCACATCCACCCACGGCGCCCGGGTGAGGATTGTGTCCTTGTCCTTCTGAGCGAGGCAGCCGCCGACGGCGATCTGCATATCGGGTCGTGTCTTCTTGGTTGGCAACAGATTGCCAAGGCTTCCATAGAGCCGGTTGTCGGCGTTCTCACGCACCGCGCACGTGTTGAAAACCACCACATCAGCGGCCACGTCCGCGGCAGATCGCTGGTAGCCGGCCGCCTCGAGCAGTCCAGCAAGCCGCTCGGAATCGTGCACATTCATCTGGCACCCGTAGGTACGAATCTGGTACGTACGCGAATGAGCGGCCACCGGCGCCTCGGACACAGTCGACATAGCAGACCAAGAGTAAGTGCTCGATGTCTATTTGCACTCTGACGGCCCGCCTGATCCGCCTCCTTCGTCGCTTGCGCACACAACTGAGCCTTTTCACACTGCACGGCCCGCAAGCTCCCGCAGCCGGCGAAGCGGGCTGCCCGTCATAGTGCTGGGCTGCGCATGAGGATAAAGTGCCGATTCGTGAGCGCTGCACCTACCGGGGAACAGTACGAGATCAATTCCGGAAACCATCGCGCGGTGGTCACTGAGGTCGGCGCCACGCTGCGTCGCTTCTCGGTCGACGGGCGTGATGTAGTACACGGCTTCGATGTCACGGAGACGATCAAGGGAGGACGCGGGCAAAATCTGATCCCATGGCCGAACCGAATACGCGACGGCCGCTACACCTTCAACGGGATCACTCAGCAGCTGGCGCTCACCGAACCGGCTCGGCACAACGCGAGCCATGGGCTGGCACGCTACGTGCCGTGGGTTCTGGTTGAGCAGCAGGCCGACACGGTCGTCAATCGGGTACGCATCCATCCGCAGCCCGGCTGGTCCGGCACGCTGGACGCAACGATCACCCATCGCGTCAGTGCGGACGGCTTGACGGTGACGGTCGAAGCAACCAACCTCAGCGACGAGGAACTGCCCTTCGGGTACGGCGCGCACCCGTACCTGACAGTCGGCGAATCGAGCGTCGATGAGGTCGCGCTGACCGTGCCCGCCGCCTCCTACCTGGAGGTCGACGATCGGCTGCTGCCAGCCAGACTCTCGGCGGTTGACGGTACGGTCTACGACCTGCGCCGCAGCACGGTCCTGGGGTCGGCGAACCTCGACACAGCCATGACTGACCTGACACGCGATTCGGACGGGCGCTGGCGAATCAGACTAACCCTGGGCGACCGCTACGCCGAGCTATGGGGGGACGAGACCTTTGCATGGACGCAGGTCTTTACCGGAGGTCCCAACCGAGACGCGGGCGTGGCTGTCGAACCGATGACCTGTGGACCGAACGCGTTCAACGCCGGTCCGACTCACGACGATCTGAGGGTGCTAGCTCCACAAGAGACATTCGTCGGGCAATGGGGAATTACTGGCAGATAGGCTCGGGAAGCTCCAAGCCACAAGCCACAAGCGTCAAGCATCAACCTGAGCTTGTAACCGAAACTCCACACACGTTTCCGTGCGTCCCCCCAGACAGTCGTCTAGGGTCGGGCGCATGACGAAGTCTGAAGTTTCGTCACCGGAAGCACTTTCTCAAGCCACCCCGCCCTCGGATCCGCTGCCCGACCCGACCACGGGGCCGTCGGTTGCGCCAGATCATCTCGGCGAACCCTTGGTGGTGCTCAGCGAGGTCAACAAGCACTTCGGTGAGCTCCATGTGCTTCAAAAGATCGACCTCACCGTCCGCAAGGGTGAGGTCGTCGTGATCCTTGGGCCGTCCGGCTCCGGCAAGTCGACCCTGTGCAGAGTCATCAACCGCCTGGAAACGATCGAGTCAGGAACTATCAGCATCGACGGTCAGAACCTGCCGGAAGAAGGCAAGGCATTGGCCCAGCTGCGTGCCGACGTCGGGATGGTGTTCCAATCCTTCAATCTCTTCGCTCACAAGACGGCCTTGGAGAACGTCACCCTTGGCCCGATCAAGGTCCGGAAGATGTCGGCCGGTGCCGCCAAGAAGCGCGGCATGGAGTTGCTCACGCGCGTCGGGGTCGAGTCGCAGGCTGAGAAGTACCCGGCTCAGCTGTCCGGCGGCCAACAGCAACGCGTGGCCATCGCTCGGGCGCTCGCGATGGATCCCAAGGTGATCTTGTTCGACGAACCCACTTCGGCCCTGGACCCAGAAATGGTCAATGAGGTTCTCGACGTCATGGTCGCACTCGCCCGCCAGGGCATGACGATGATCGTGGTTACCCACGAGATGGGCTTTGCCCGTAAGGCCGCCAACCGGGTGGTCTTCATGGATGATGGTCAGATCGTCGAAGAGGCGGAACCAGAGGCGTTCTTCACCAACGCGCAAAGCACCCGAGCGAAGGATTTCCTCGGCAAGATCTTGACCCAGTGATCACCGTGTCCGATCTGGATTTATTACCTCCTACGAATCGGACACGCAGCTACTCATCTGTCCCACCTCGAGCCGGCCAACGCCCTTGGCTGCAAATGAAAGGAGAGCAATGCATATCAGCAAAAGGACTCTCGTCGTGTTGGCGGGAGCCGCCCTGGCGGGCACCATGGCTTCATGTGGTGGCGGGAGCGCCGGAGGCACATCAGGTGACACCCTCACTGTGGGCATCAAGTACGACCAGCCTGGCCTTGGCCAGAAGGTTGGCGAGGACTACAAAGGCCTCGATGTCGACGTTGCACGCTACGTCGCGAAAGAACTCGGCTTCGAGGGCGACAAGGTGATCTTCAAGGAAACGCCCTCAGCGCAGCGCGAGACTGCAATTCAAGGCGGACAGGTCGGATTGATCTTTGCCACCTACTCCATCACTGATGCCCGTAAGGAGAAGGTGTCCTTCGCCGGCCCCTACTTCGTTGCCGGCCAAGCTCTGCTGGTGAAGGCAGACGACGCCGCCATCACCGGGCCGGAGGCGATGAAGGACAAGACACTCTGTTCTGTTACTGGTTCGACCCCGGCGGAGAAGATCAAGAAGGAGTACGCCACGACGGTGAAGCTGTTCGAGCAGGACACCTACTCCAAGTGCGTAGAGGCTCTCATCGGCGGCACCGTGGATGCTGTCACCACCGACAACGTGATCTTGGCCGGATTCGCGGCGCAACCGCAGTACGCGGGCAAGCTCAAGGTTGTCGGCAAGCCGTTCTCGACGGAGAGATACGGCGTCGGCTTGAAGAAGGGCGACGTCGAGCTGTGCAACAAAGTGAATGCGGCTCTTGAGAAGATGGTGTCCGACGGATCCTGGGAGAAAGCGGTCGAAGCCAATGTCGGCCCGTCGAACTTCAAGGTCGATACCTCGACCAACCCGCCGAAGCCGGACGCCTGCGCATAAGTTCCCGGCTGCCTAAGGATCTGAACGTGCTCGAGCGTGACTGGGGCCGGCAGACTGTCCGCCCCCAAGTCGCTAAGGGGGTTTTGGATGCTTGATGGTCTCTCCCAGCTCCTCGCCGAGTACAACGTGCTCGGCGCCTTCTGGATGACCATCAAGTTGACTCTTGCTTCCGCTGTCGGGTCGCTGGTGATCGGTACGGTCATCGCGATCATGCGGGTGTCGCCGATTGCCGTGCTGCGCGCTGGAGGAACGACGTACGTCACGCTGGTGCGCAACACACCACTGACGCTGATCGTATTCTTCTGCGCCTTCGGCTTCTACATCACGTTGCAATACCGGATCGGGGCTCAGAGCTCACCCATCGACGTAGAGAACTTCCGCTGGGCGGTTCTCGCGCTTGCCGTCTACCACGCAGCCTTCGTCGCTGAGGCGCTGCGGAGTGGGATCAATACCGTCCCGAAGGGTCAGGCCGAAGCCGCTCGGGCTCTCGGCCTGGACTTCGGCGCAACCTTGTACAACGTGGTGCTGCCCCAAGCGTTTCGCGGCGCCATCGCTCCGCTGGGAAATGTGCTGATCGCACTGACCAAGAACACCACAGTTGTAGCCACCATCGGCGTGGCCGAGGCCTCCTATCTGATGAAGGGAATGATCGAGTTCCGTCCGGACTTGATCTACGCCATCTTCGTGATCATGGCGACCGGCTTCGTGGTCTTGACGCTGCCCGTCGGCATCGGCTTCACCACCTTGTCCCGGCGACTGGCGGTCAAGCGATGAGTGCCGAAGCAAGTGTGCTGTTTGATGCTCCGGGGCCCAGAGCTCGACGTCGCTACTTCGTCATTGCAGTGATCGGCACTCTGGCCATCCTTGCGCTGCTCTATCTCCTGGTCAGGGCGCTTGCCGCCAAGGACCAGTTCAGCGCGGCGAAGTGGAGTCCGTTCCTCGATCCGGTGACCTGGACCTCCTACCTGTTGCCGGGTCTGAGAGCCACCTTGATCGCGGCCTTCTTCTCCATCACGCTTGCGATCGTCTGCGGAATCCTGCTGGGCATGGGCCGGCTATCCGAAACGGCGCCAGTGCGGTGGGCCTGCGGCGTTTTCGTAGAGTTTTTCCGGGCCGTTCCAGTGCTGATGATGATGCTCTTCGCCTATTACGTCTTCCTCTTCGGCATTGGGGTCTCTGGCGATATCCTTCCGCTGCTAGGCGTCATCGCGGGACTCACGTTCTACAACTCCTGCGTTATCGCTGAGCTGATTCGCTCCGGCGTCGGATCGCTGCCAAAGGGTCAGCAAGAGGCGGCTCTGGCTATCGGGCTCACGCCCTTCGCTACCTTGCGTCTGGTGCTGTTGCCGCAGGCCATCACCATCATGCTGCCCTCGATCGTCAGTCAACTCGTGGTGGTCTTGAAGGACTCGGCGCTGGGATTCCTGATCTTGTATCCGGAGCTGGTCCGCAGCGGACAAACCTTGGCCTCGCTGAAGGGAAACCTCATCCCTACCTTCATCGTGGTGGCCGCCATCTTCATCATCATCAACTACCTGCTTACCCGACTCGCCCGTTACCTGGAACGCCGACTGCAGACCCGGCGACGCGGCCCGAAGGTCGCTGAGTCCGAAACAATCGTGAGCCCGTCGATGGCTCCGGGAGGTGCGCTGACGGCGCCCGGCCAGGCCTAACGAGCGGTCTCGGTTGCTCGGGATTCCCTGACCACCGTCACTTTGATTTGGCCTGGGTAGGTCAGCTCCTCTTCGATCTGCTTGGCAATGTCCCGAGCCAGAACTTGTGCCTCGATGTCATCGACGACGTCCGGCGCCACCATGACCCGAATTTCGCGTCCCGCCTGCATTGCGAACACCTTGTCGACGCCGTCACGCGCAGCGGCAATTTCTTCCAGCCGCTCGAGCCGCTGGACGTACGCCTCGATGCTTTCCCGCCGAGCGCCCGGACGGCTACCGCTGATGGCGTCGGCCGCCTGCACGAGAACAGCCTCAACGGTGCGTACTTCGACC
>DATLPF010000022.1:0-6512 GCA_035535875.1 Propionibacteriaceae bacterium | reverse complement strand
GCGGCACTCACCTCATAGCCGTTGTACTCCAAGGACCGCCTCAAAGAGTCGCGTACGGCTTGATCATCATCGACGACCAGGATGTGCATGCACCCAGCGTGCCAGACGAGTCTCCGAGTGCCTACGTCGTACGGTTCGCCGTCAGGCCGTTGAGCGCCCTCGGCCGTGGATTTTGCTCCGGCATGCCGTGGAGGGCGGCCCGACAGACCGAGAAGATGACGGACGGGTGGAACAGCATGGCGGGCGCCGCCATCAGGTGGTACACGCGAGCAAAGGCCAGGTACGCGCCGCGGTCACCGTGCGCGGCGAGCAGTCCCAACTGACCGGTCCACAAACCGAGCAGCCGTTGCACCCCGGCCTGAGAGCCGGAGCTGCTCAGATGGCGCAAGTCCTCACTCGTCGCCACCTGCCACGGCAAGTCGGCGGTTGCACCGACCCGGCGCTGCAGCCCCCGAGTAGATTCCAGCGCCCCGCCCTCGGCAGCCGTACGGCCATGATTCAGGGCGTCACGAACAAGCAAGGCCTGACACGCAGCAACGGTGATGCCCTGCCCGTAGACCGGATCGAAGGCGCAGTAGGCATCTCCAACCGCGAGCAGGCCGTCCGGCCAGGACCGCGATCGCCCGTAGTGGTTACGCCGATTGCCGGTCTGCCGGTGGATCGCGATGTCACCGACCGGCTCGAGCTGCTGGGTCAGCTCGGAAATGGCGGGATCAGGCAGTGTGGCCAGGAACTGATCAAATTCTCCGGGGTTCCGCGTTGGTCGCCGATCCGCGTACCCGCTGGCGACAACGAGCCAGTGGCCGTCCTCGACCGGGATGGCGAGCCCACCGCGGCCGGTTTGCGGGGTGGGCTGAATCACCACGCCGATGCCGATCGGGGGGCTCCCGATGGCTCGATACATCCGGCAGGCATAGCCGAGACGGGCATCCACCATCAGCGGTTCGGGCACTGAAATCCCGAGCTCGGCTAGCCAGTGAGGCAGCCGAGATCCGCGCCCGGAGGCGTCAATGACCAGGTCGGCCGGCACCGTCGAGCCGTCCTCGCACACCACCTGCCAGCTGCGGCCGTCGCGGTGCAGCTCCGTGACGCGTACCCCATCGCGCATCGTCACGTTGTCGAGGTTGCGCACTCGCTGGCGTACCAGATGCTCCAGCAACGGCCGAGTCGCCGAAACCGTCTCGTACGCCGGGATCCAGGTGGGCAGCCAGCCATACTCGCCCAACCACGCCATGGTGCCGGTGTCGAAGGGTACGGCGCCGTGGCTCAGCAGATCCTCGCGAATGCCTGGCAGTAGCTTCTCGGCGGCGAGCAAGCCGCGATGCAGCAAGACATGCGGCTGCCGGCTCTGCGGCACACCCTTCCGCGCAACGGGACTTTCCGGCAGTACATCGCGCTCGATGATCATGGTTCGTACGCCGGCAGCGGCGGCTCCTGCAGCGGCGAAGAGGCCCGCAAGGCTGGCTCCGATGATCACCAGCTCTCGCGGCCCAGCCGTGCTCACCGCGCGGGCGCGCTAGTCCCTCGCATCGCCAGCCTGTTGCAGAACCATTGGCGTGGCGTGCGCGTCAAACTCCGGATCAAGCACGTCAGGCACCGTCTCACCCCCCGAATACGGTACCAACGCAAGATTCACCAGAGCCATCGTCACCGATACCATCGCCGTCGCCAGCAGCCAGCCACCCAGCACATCACTTGGCCAATGCAGACCCAGATAGGTACGACTGCAGCCGATCAACAGCGCGACCAGATACGCGCCGATCAGAAGCAGTCGGCGCACCATCACCTTCCCAATGGTGAGCGCCAGCATGGCGGCCGTGAGGATCACGAGCACCGAACCGTCCGTGGTATGACCTGAGGGAAACGCGTCAGACGACAGAGGCACTCCCACCACCAGCTCGGCCGGTGGTCGGGGGCGGTCGAGCGCGATCTTGAGGATGGTAACCAGGCTGGCGGTTGCGGCCAGCGCGCCGAGCAGCGCGAGAGGCAGCATGATCCGACGTGATCGTAGGCCAAGCACGGCGGCTGCTGCGACACCCAGCGATACGACCACTGAGGCTGATCCCAGTCGGGTCAGGGCACTCGCCCATGCCGTCAGGTCCGGGCTTCGGACGCTGATCACGGCGGACAACACCCTGTTGTCGAGCTCGCCGATGCCGGTTTCGAAAACTAGAAGCAGCGCGAGGACGACAAAGCCAACCAACCCGACGGCACCAATCGCCAGCCACTGCCCCCAGTGACCGGGTCGGATATCTAGCCGCCGCAGGTCTGGGGAGGTCGGTATGAGCATCGCGCTGCTCCCCTCGGATTGTTGCTCCACCCTTGCCGTCCACGTTCCACTGTGGTCGAGGGGCGCTGTGCCGAAACTGAGAGTGCGAACCGTCAGCTGCCATCAGCTGTGAGCGTCGCGCGAGCAGCTGCAAAATAAGGAGGTGCGCGTATTGATTGTCGAGGACGAGAAGGGTCTCGCGGAGTCCATGCGACGCGGGCTCGTTGGCGAGGGCTTTGTCGTCGATGTCTTTCACGATGGTGTCGATGGTCTGTGGGCGGCATCGGAGTTCAGCTACGACGTGGCGATCCTCGACATCATGCTGCCAGGCATGAACGGCTATCAGGTGCTCAAGGAGGTTCGGGACCGGGAGATCTGGACGCCGGTGATCATGCTCACCGCGAAGGACGGGGAGTACGACCAGACCGACGCTTTTGATCTTGGCGCCGACGACTATATGACCAAGCCGTTCAGCTTCAAGGTCTTGGTCGCGCGATTACGCGCGCTGATCCGCCGCGGCGCCCCGGAGCGGCCCGCCCAGCTCGCCGTCGGCTCCCTGGTCCTGGACCCTTCCCGGCGTACGGTGACCCGCCGTGGCGATTTGATCAAGCTCACGGCACGAGAGTTCAGTCTGCTGACCTACCTGATGCGCAATGCCGGCAGTGTGGTCGGGAAGTTCGACATCTTGAACAATGTCTGGGATGCGGCGTTCGAGGGTAGCGAGAACGTCGTCGAGGTCTATATCGGCTATCTGCGCAAGAAGATCGACGCGCCGTACGGACTGCAGACGCTCAGCACAGTCCGCGGCATGGGTTACCGACTGGATTCGGATATTGGCGACGCCCTCACTCGAAAAGGCTAATCCAGAGCTGATTGAAATCGGGTGCTGATCCCTCGTACCCGTTGGCCCTGAGCGCTTGATAGACACTTCGGACCACCTGGCGCGGCCAGCGGGCTCGCTCAGAGGTGACGCGGATCAGCGTCCAATTGTCGCGTGCAAAGTCCTCGTGGCGATCAATGTCGGCGTTCCACTGATTGCGATCGGTGCGGTGCTGATCGCCCTCGTACTCAATGATCAACTTGTACGCCAGGTAGACCAGGTCGACGCGGCCCATCGGGCCCTGATCGTCGCCGATGACCAGGTTGCATTCGGGCATCGGCAGTCCCGCGAGAACAAGGCAGAGGCGAAGCCAGGTCTCCCGCGGCGAGTCGACTCGTTCCCGGACCAGCATGACCGCCCTGCGCGCGTGCACGACGCCACGACCTGGATAGGTCTGGACCGCCGAATGCAGGCGGACCAGAGTGCTGCGGCGTCGTCGAAGCAGCCAATCTCCCGCAGTAACGAGATCCAGCAAATTCAAGGTGGAGGCCGCAACCAGCCAGCAGTGTTCGGCGCGGGCAATCCCATCTCGATGTGGAGGCAGCTCTTTGAACCGCATGACCCTAACGTCACGACGCCGGATCTGCCGCAGATGAGTGCTCGCGAACGTCATCGGGAGCTCAGGCCCCACCTCGATACCGAGCATCTGCAGCCCGGTCACTCCGGTTGCGATCGTGTCGGCGGGCAAGGCGAGCATGATTCCACGGACCCGGAGGCGGGGCGAATCTGCGCTGGTGGCAGTTACGTAAACACCCTGGGTAACGCGCCGGAAGCGGGACCCCTGGAGCACCTTCCAAGACAGCCCGGCAGCACGGGCGTCTGAGGTTTCGAACGGCTGCCCATTGAGTGCTTGCGGTATGACGCTTCGTCGCACCATGACACTTTGCGGCCTCCGGATGCCTCCTTTATGCGACAGAACCCAATCTGTGGATATCGCTTGTCTGCCGAGAGCGCGCTAACCTCCCACGCCGAGGCCGCAAATTCAAAGATTAGCGCGCACTCGAGGCGGCCAACGGCTGGCCGTCTACATCAACTGTTGGCAAGATCACCTGGAAGCGGCACCAGCCGTCCCACTCCGTGGCCACCACCGCTCCACCGTGGGCGAGCATGATCTCTCGGCTGATCGCGAGGCCGAGCCCACTGCCACCGCCGTCGGATGAACGGCTGGTATCGAGTCGCGCGAATCGCTCGAACACCCGGTTGCGATCTTGAATGCTGATGACTTCACCGTCATTGTCAACCGACACCACGGCGTCGCTGGCACGGCGTTCCATCCCGACGACGATCGTCGATTTCGCATACCGCGCCGCGTTGTCGAGAAGGTTCCGCAACACCTGAGAGAGCCGCCGCTCGTCGCCGCGCACGCGGATGGGTTGCAGCTCCGCCCTGACCTGCAGGCCGGACACGGTTCGCAGCCTGCTGATCTCCGCGTCGAGCACATCTTCAAGATCAACGTCTTGGACGTCCAGCTGCAGCTGGTGAGCATCGACCTTGGCCAAGGTGAGCAGGTCTTCCACCAGCGCCTGCATGCGGCTCGACTCGTTCAGCACCGTCTGCTGCAGGTCGAGCCAGGTCTTGCCGGTCTGGTCCAGACTCGCGACCTCGGCGGTCGTCACCAGCGTCGACAAGGGGCTGCGCAGCTCGTGACTGGCATCGGAGAAGAACGCCCGATGCGTACGGTCGGAATGTTCCAGCTTGTCGAGCATCTGGTTCATGGTGACCGTTAGAGCTGCTATCTCGTCGCCGGTGGGCGGCACCTCCACGCGCTCGCTGAGCCGCCGCCCGTCGATTTCTGCTACCTGGCGGCGGATCCGTTCCACGGTTTTGAGGGATTGGCCGACCAGCACCCACACGGCCACCGCAACAAGAGCGACAAGCAGCGGCGCCGCCACCAGCAGCAGCAGTCCGACCGTTCGCAGCGCGTCCGTCTGCACCTCCAGCGGCGCGGCAACCAGGACGACGTAAGCCTGGTTGTGCACCTCGACGCCCCGGGCACTAACCAGAACCTCGTCATCCTCACCCAATGCCGGCACTCGCGGCAGCTGCTCTTTCGCAGTCTTCCCGGGGACCGGCCGCAACGCAGAGATCGGCTCGATGCGTAGCCGCCGAGTGCTCCAGGCGACCACCTGATTGGCGGAGTCGATGATCTGCACCTGCTCGCTACTGCGCCGATCTTCGACAAGCGTCGACTGAGTTTCCCGAACACCTTCTTCGTCGAGGAGCCGGGCGACATCGTTGGCACGCAGCGCCAGGTTGTTCCACGCCGCCGAGATCAACGACGACTGCAGCACAAGCAGTAAGAACGCACCTCCGACGAGCAAGGAGAAAGTCACCACGACGACCGCACTGAGGACGGAACGCTTTCGGATGCCCCAGCGACTCTGGCTGTGCACTGGCTCCTCAGCCGGACCCACACCAGCCGGCCGCGGCCGAACGGTGTCCATGACCATTCGGGAAGACTAGTCCCGAGGCTCTCTGTTGCCCGTTCAGTTTCATCACAGCAGCAAGCGGGAATCCTGGACCCATGGGCATCCCCCAGGCCCAGACTGATACGTCCATCGACAAGACCACGGCAACCGAAAGCCGGGATTGGTTGTGGGCGATCGCGCTAGCTGCGATCGCTTTCGCGTTCCGGCTGGTACCCGTGCTGCGCGGCGGCGGGCTTCTTGGTCTCGGCAACTACGACGACGGGGTGTACTACGCCGCCGCAACCGGGCTGGTGCACGGTCGGCTTCCTTACCAGGACTTCTTGGTGCTTCATCCCCCAGGCATGCCGCTGCTGCTCGCGCCGTTCGCCCTGGGAGCACAGCTGACCAGCGATTCGTACGGTTTCGCCGCAGCTCGCCTGGCGTGGATGCTGCTCGGAGCAGTGAACGCGCTCCTGATCTGGAGAATTCTCAGGCCCATCGGCCTCGTCGCGGCGCTGTTCGGTGGGCTCGGTTATGCCGTGTTCTACCGAGCCGTGTATGCCGACAAGTCGACCTTGTTGGAGTGCCCAGCGACCACTGCACTGCTGCTCGCGATCATCCTGCTTCAGCCTCTCGTCCACGCCAGCTCGCTGCCTCGCGGCCGGGCCATTGGTGCCGGAGCGCTGCTCGGGTTCGCAGTGACGATCAAGGTCTGGGGGGTCGTCAGCCTCTTGATCGTTTTTGCCTGGTTGCTGCTGGTAGGTCGGTTCCGAGCCGCCCTGCAGATGATCATCGCCAGTGCGGTGACTGCCGCGCTGATCTGTCTGCCCTTCTTCGCCGCAGCTCCGACCACCATGTGGCACCAGATCGTGCGAGACCAAGTGTTTCGGCGCGGCGGTAAGGACGTCGCGATCGTCGGGCGGCTTGATGAGATCGTCGGACTCGGCATCGTCGG
>DATLPF010000021.1:0-5534 GCA_035535875.1 Propionibacteriaceae bacterium | reverse complement strand
CCGGCGTAGGAAGTCCAGCTTCAGCTTGGCCGACACCAGCGGCATGCCGATATGGTTGGGCGCGAATGATGAGCCCATGTACAGGCCGAATACGGCCAGCTGCACAGCCAGGAACGCGACCGCTTTCTCCGGGGGCAGCACAAGGAACACCAGAAGGGCCAGTCCTCCGAGGCGGAGGATGAGGAAGCTGATCTCGACCCAGCGACGCTGAATTTTCGCTGGACTGATCACCCGGCGGATCGCCTCGTGGTGCATCGAGAGTCCGAGCAGCAGCAAGATCGGGAAGAAGTACCAGCCCTGATGGGCCACCAACCACCCCATCAGCTGGCTGCGCTGCTTGGTTGCTTGTGCGGGCGTGAGAGCGAGGGCAGTCAATGCGATGTCGGGGTCAGCTCCCACCTTGTTCGGGTTCGCGTGGTGGCGGTTGTGCTCACGTTGCCACCAGCCGTAGCTGATCCCGACCAGCAGGTTCGCGATGATCAGGCTGACCCAGTCGTTCCAGCGGCCAGATTTGAATATCTGACGGTGCGCGGCGTCATGGCCTAGGAACGAGATCTGGGTCATCAGAACCGCGAGGATTCCGGCGTTGGCTAGCTGCCACCAGCTGTCGCCGATCAAGATGAAAACCACGACCCAGGCGGCCAGGATGAGCACGGCACCGATCAGCCTGGCCCAGTAGTAGCCATAGCGGCGGCGCATCAGTCCCATCTCCTGGATGCTGCGGGCCAACGCGGTGAAGGAACTAGCGGACCTGTCGCGGCTGGGCGACGGGGGCGCGGCAGTCGGCTGTGACGTGACTGGTGAGCCAGGACCGGGGCGGTCCAAACTGCCGGGAAGTGGGAGGACGGAGGTCATGGTGAGATAACCAGTCGAAGCGGATAATCCCGATGTGTCCTGGGCGGGAGCATAATGCTCGTCGAGCCGCGGCATGTAGGTGAACGGCGGCTTCGGGCCCCAGGCCGGCTGCGACATCCAGCTTCCCGAAGTCTACTGCCGAACAGGTTACGGACCGGGCATCGCCTTGAACGCGGTTCGAGTGTAGGTCCTACCGCATTCGCTCTGGCAAACCGCCAGTGTTACCCCTTGCTCCGCCAGCCACCGGACCACGTCGCCTCTTCGGTAGTGGCTCTCCTTGTGCGTTTGATAACCCGGAGGCCCTGTGCCTTCCTTGTGCCACTTGAAGATGGTGTCAAGCGGAACGTTGAGCAGCGCCGCGACCTCATCAGTCGTGAAGGGAGGTTCCGACTCGGCGCCGGCCGCTTCGCCGGCTGCTGGCACGTCTAGCGGAGCGATCTCGGTCGGTGGGCAGTCCGACTTGGGGCAGGACCACAGTGTTGCCATTGCTCTATCCTCCACATACCGATCGTCGCGGCCTACGCCCAGCCGGGCGACTGCGGGACTTTCCCCACCTAGCGCCGTCCGCCGCATTTGTGGCAGCTGTTCGTGAAATGGACCGGTCGGCCAAGAACCTGGACCCCGGCCGGCAGGTCGTCATTGGCGGCTGCGGCCGGCAGACGGCTCCGCCGCCTGTCCTCGCCCGTCCCGGTCCGGAACGTGGCCCTCCTCCTCGAGCAATGCTCCCGCCGCTGGAACCTAGGCGTGGCTGACACGACCGCACCGGACTACACCATTTGATTACCCCTTCAACCAGCCGATGGGTGCTGCCATGACCTGACACTAGGCCGGATCAGCGGCTCGGGCACTAGGACGCAGCGGAATCAGTCCCGCTGGACGTTCGCGTTCCGGTCGCTTCGTCGGCTGCTTTCGAGGTGACTTGGCGCTCGGTTCGGTCAGATATCGTGGCGCGCGTACTGTGGGAACTACCAGAGAAACATTGCTGCTGACATCCGGTTGGTAGGTCCCTGGCGCTCACTATCTGGCCCTTGTGATGGGCCTTTACGGACTTCGACATGCATAGTGACTCGCCAACCGTCCGTGCGGATGACGCGGAGCGCGACCTCTGCCGCACTTGCGGACATCCGCTCTCAGCGCACGATGCCATCAGCCTGCGGTGGTGCGCTGCCAGCGAGCTCGGCGTTGAGAACCGAGCCTGCATCTGTTCCGGTGTCGTTCAGGCCGCCCGGGTGCTCACCCACTACTGACCTCGCCCGGTTCGGCAGTGCGGTCCAGCGGCCTTCGAGGGCGGCAAGCCGGTCCGTCACAGCGAGCGCCGTCCTCGTGCCCACGGCTGTCAAGTTCCCGTACCCGCTTGACAGATGAGTTCTGGTAGCTCCTTGACATGATCATTTGGATGGTTAGGGAGAGGGTCCGCTTACGCCACTCGGTGAACTGGCGGCTGCTCGCCTTGGGTGAAGCTCACCCGAGGGGTGGCGCTAGCTGGCTCGCCGAGGTGGGCTCGGCGAAGCGGGACCTTGGCCTATGGCCGTCCGGCGATTTGTGTGGCGAGCCTGTTATCAGGTCTTGGCGAAACGTGTGCCGACGACCCCAAGCCGTCGGTCAGTTCCGGGCATCTAGGCAAGACAGCGCGCGAACGCTGGTCCACGCCCGCTGCGAATGGCTACTCACACGCCCGGTCGCAAGATCGGCGGCATGGGCATCATCAACGTCATCTTCGAGACCTAAGCCCCCCAAAATTGGGTTCGAGCATCGCATCGGACGACCGAGGAGTTTGATGGGCCGGTCCTCCGTTTGCCTTCTCAGAAAAAAGAGGGCTCCGAAGGCAATCACGTCACCTGATGCGTCGGAGAAAGGAGAGCATCGAGGCTTCTGCCTGTACACGCAGCAGGGTGTTCGAATAATCTGTGGTGACGACCGGAAGAATGAGTAGTCCGACATGACGTGGGTCAAGCGCTTTATCGTCTTCTTGGTAGTGGGCTTCGCACTCTTCTATTTGATTGCCTACCCTGAGGCTGCCGCAAACGCCGTCCGTGCCGTCTTCTACGGCCTTGCTCTGGTATTTCGCTCGATCCTCATCTTCTTTCAGTCTCTGGCTAGTTAGCGGTGGACATGCCGGGGGTGGTCGGACAGCCACAAGTGATGTGATGCTGCGGCGTAACGCTCGGCGAGGTCGTCGAGGATGGGTGCGGCCGTGCTGCCGGCGGGGTCGATGCCAGCCTTTAGGGCAGCGGCCACCCGCTCGCGGACGTAGTTGCTTAGGTCATGGTGCAGACCCGTCCGATCTCCGGCGTGGCGTTCGGCTGCCTGGTACTCGGCCATGCGGCGAACACTGGCCCGAAAGTCTGCGTCCTGCACGAGTTCGGCAAGTTCCACCCATGCCTCGACCTGGTGCGGCTCGGGATCGTTGGGGAGTTCACCTTTTGGAGAGCGATTCGGATTCAAACCTTGCAAGAACTGCGTGCCGTTCAGCGTTCCCGTTCTGGCGGCACGCCGGTGGTGTTGGCCCTCGACGTCGCGGATGCCGAAGCGGTGTTCGCGCAGGCGGTGGCGGCGGGCGCAGCGATTCGTCAACCGCTGGCGGACATGTTCTAGGGCGACCGGCACGGCCAGCCCGAGGACCCGTTCGGGCATCGCTGGACATCGCTCAGCACCTGCGCGACGTGCCACACGATGAGGTCGTCGTCGCCGCACGGGCTCTCACCTGGTGCGGTCCCGCTCAGCCGTCCGCTGGCGGGATGTTGTGGTTGAGGCGGAAGAGATTGTCCGGGTCGTAGCGGCGTTTCAGCTCGCGGAGCCGGTCCCAGGTCGGGCCAGGGTAGGCAGCGCGGACCGTCCCCTCGTCCTCCTCGCCGAGGAACCCGACGTAGCCGCCCGCTCCGTCCTTGCCGAGTGAATCGGCCAGGCCCGCGACCCATGCGTCGTGGGTGTCCTTCTCGCCCGGATCCATAAACATCGCCGCGATGTTGACGAACAGCCGGCGGTCGCGGTGGGCGAAGGCGGTGGCGTCGTTGGGGACTTGCGCCAGCGCCCCGCCGAGCACCCGCAGCTGAACGGCCTTCATCATCGCCGTCGACTGGTGGAGCTGCTCAAGGATCGTCGCCGCGTCGGTCGGCGCGAGGGTATCGGCGAAGAAGTTGGTCCCGGCTGCATACCGGACCTCCGCCCCCTCACCTTCGTATATCTCTGGGTAGCGGATCGGCCGCACCATGTCGGCGTATGGCGCGCCGAGCGCCCGGAAAGGCGCCAGCACGCCCTCGGCCTGATCGGCTGGGCCGACGTCGGCCAGCAGCCCCATCAGCACCGGTTTGCCGTGCGCCTCCACGGGAATGAATGGCATCGGCGGCGCCAGCATCACGTTGGCGATCGTCGAAAGCTCCTCCGGGGCGGCCTCGGCCGCCTCAATGAAGCCGGTGATCACCTCCGGGGTGGCCGGCAGTATCAGCATCCCGCCGATGATCTCTGAGATCTCGTGCAACCGCAGCTGGAGGCGTGTGGCGACGCCAAAGTTGCCCTCGCCCCCGCGGATCGCCCAAAAGAGTTCGGGCTCGCTCTCCTCGCTCGCCTGCACAATCTCACCGTCGGCAGTGACCACTTCGGCTGCGAGCAGGTCGTCGATCGTCAGCCCGTACTTCCGGACCAGAAAGCCGATTCCGCCCGCGAGTGTGATCCCGCCGATCCCGACCGAGCCGGTGTCGCCCAGCCCCGTGGCACGCCTCCGCTCACCGACGGCGATGGTGTACTGGCCCGCCGTCATCCCGGTCTCGACCCAAGCGGTCTTCGCGTCGGGGGCGATGTCGAGGGCGCGCATGCCCGACAGGTCGATCACGATCCCGCCCTCGCTGGTCCCGTAGCCCGCGCGGCTGTGCCCGCCGCTGCGAACGGCCAGCTCGAGGCCGCTCTCGCGGGCGAGCGTGATGACGCGAGCAACATCATCCGCGCCGGCGACCCGCGCCACCGCGGCCGGCCGGCGATCGACGCCCTTGAAGATGACCTGGCGCGCCTCGTCGTATGCGGCATCGTCTGGGCCGATCACCTCGCCATTTAGGTCGGAGCGGAGATCGGGGATCGAGATGTCCTTTGATTGCTGCGGCGTTGACGACACGGCGACTCCTCTTCGTCTAGGGATGCAACTCTAGGAGTTGACAATTTTCGGCCCGGGAACTCATCGGTTTGGTGGCGGTAATCGAAGCGGCTTCAACCGCGTGCTTCGAGGATCCGAGGTCTCGAACTCCATTCCTGCACCTTAGATAGGAGCCCCGCCATCCAGGAAGCTGGTGACCATTGAGACCAGCCAGTCGACCCGCTCGACGATCGCCGTGCGAGACGTCGGCGTCGGTCAGCTCTCCGGATGCGGTGCTCAGAGTCTCACGTGACATGAGGTTGCGGCCAGCCGGCAATTGTCCGTTAGTCGGTCGCCCTACGGCACATCGGCGCCGGCTCGGTGGCGCTCGGCACTCCCCCAATTCCAGCCACGAATCTGGGGCCGAATGGCACCAATGACATACGCGGGCGGTTTGATGATCTTGCAGGTTCTTTGTGGACCTTGCGGTGTTGTGTCCGAGCTGTCGGCCGGGATTACCAACGGCCAAGTCGCGAAGGCCGCGAAGAGCATCGTGCCGCGCTCGAGCTCGGGGGCGTGGCCTTGGACGCCGCGCCGGACGGGCGTTGCCGCGAAG
>DATLPF010000020.1:0-6275 GCA_035535875.1 Propionibacteriaceae bacterium | reverse complement strand
GAGCTGCTGCAGATCGCGGCGGTCGCGACTCAGTACTATCAGGAGGGTCGCTCCAAGGTGGACATCGCCCAAGACCTCGGCATGAGCCGGTTCAGGGTCGCGCGACTCCTTACCGCGGCTCGTGAACTCGGCATCGTGCGTATCGACATTGCCATGCCGGACGCCATTAACGCCGACCTCTCCGGCGAGCTAGCAACCGCCTTCGGGCTCCGCCAGGCCATCGTCGTGGACACACCGGATGAGTCGGTGTTGACCATGCGGGCCGACCTCGGGCGGGTCGCCGCCGGCCTACTCGCCGAACTCGTGCAAGAAGACGATGTCGTCGGTATCGCCTGGGGTCGCACGGTCAACGCGATGACCGCCGCTCTCACTGGCATCAAACGGTGCTCCATCGTGCAGATGACCGGTGCACTCTCCGGCGCCGAGATCAGCGATAACGCCATAGAGCTTGTCCGGCGGATGTCGCAAATCTCGGGCGGGGCCGCCTACCCGATCTACGCCCCGCTCCTGCTCGATGACCCTGCCGCTGCCCAATCACTCCGGAGCCAAGCGAAGGTCGCCGAAGCACTCAGCTGGTACGACCGAATCAATATCGCAATCGTTCCGATCGGCTCGTGGGATCCGCCGCAATCTCAGCTGTACGACAGCATCACTGCACAGGAACGCCGAGAGCTTCTCGACGCCGGCGTTCGGGCCGATACCAGCACCGTCCTGCTTAGCCGTAGCGGAGAAATCGTCACACCACCATTGAGCCAGCGCATGATCGGCATCACCGGCGAGCAGCTCCGTCGCATCCCCGAGGTTGTCGCCGTGGCCGGCGGGGTGGACAAAGCAGACGCTGTCGGCGTGGTACTTCGCACCGGCTTCGTCACGACGCTGATCACCAACGCGAGCGTCGCACAACAGCTTCTGAGACAAGACCGAGGCGACGTCCTCACATCGCAACCGTGAGACGGCCCGGGCCACGAACCACCCCATGAAGTGATAACTCGTAGGCCTGACCACGAGCACGGCGGTTTGCGCCGAAACAAGGAATCATCAGCCGACCGCTAGCCGGTGGTGGGTCCTCGCGGCGTCAGCGAGTATCCGACACGGCCTGCGCTCGGCACCGTGCGATGATCGCGCCCATCGCCCGGTGAAAATGTTTGCGGTCCTGCGGCGGGAGGGGCGAGAGGAGATGTTCAAGTCCCAGGGTTACGTCGCCGTGGAAGGCGGTCGCTGCCCGGCGACCGGCGTCGGTCAGCGTTACGTGCAATGCGCGCCGGTCGCCGGGTACGGGCGTTCGGTTGGCCAGGCCGCGCCGCTCGACCCTGTCCACAAGACCGGTCAGCGCGGCCTTCTCGACGCCAAAGCAGTGTGCCAGCTCAGCCATCCCCCTCGGGCCGTCGGCCAGAATGCATAACAGCTTGGCCTGAACAGGGGTGAGGTCGTGGCGCTGGGCGATGCTCGCATACAGGGCTTGCACCAGGCCGGAAAGTTGGACCAGCCCGGTGGCGGCGTCGGCAGTCTCAATTTGCCCACCATTGTGCCGTTCCTCAGCCTCGCTCCGCTGTGGGATGGCCTCCTTCAAGGCTCCCGCTTGCGGGCTCTCGTTCACAAAAGCTACGGTACATGACAAATAGTTAATGGAGCGTACTGTATGTAGCGTGAACAGCTGGGAGGAGCAATCATGTTTACCGAAGAAGAGATCACCTATCTGCAGACCCAGCCGCTGGCCCGCATCGCCACCGTTTCTACCGACGCACAGCCGGACGTGATGCCGGTGGGATATCAGTTCGACGGGAAGTACTTCTACGTCGGCGGCATGAATCCCGCGAAGACGCGGAAATTCCGAAACGTTCGAGCGGGGAACACGCAGTTAGCTCTCGTCATCGACGATCTGGTATCGGTCAATCCGTGGACTGTCCGCGGCCTGCGCATCTACGGCAGCGCTGAACTCGTCGTACGCCAGGAAGGTCAGTTCGGACCGGGTCATTACCTGCGGATTACGCCCACCGTTTCGTGGAGCTGGAACCTAGATGGGCGTCCGACGACACACGACCAGAAGACCATCTACCGGCGCGCCGCCCACGAACGTGCGGCCACGCAGGACGCTAGCGGAGGAGCTCACGATGACCAGTGACGGACACGTGCTGGTTGTTGGTGGCACCGGACTGCTCGGCGAACAGGTGGTTGCGGAGCTGCTCTCTCGCGGCAAACGGGTGCGCGCTCTGGTGCGGCCGACCTCGGACGCCACACGCCTTGAACGAACCGGCGTGGAGATCGCGCGCGGCGACATGATGGACCCCGCATCGCTGCTGGACGCAATGGACAGCGCGGATGCGGTTGTCAGCACCGCGGCCGGTTACACCCGCCACAGCAAAGGTGACACTAACGAGATCGACACGATCGGCAACCGCAACCTTGCCGACGCAGCAAGCCGAGTCGGCGTCCGCAGATTCGTCTTGACCAGCATCCTGACCTGTGACCAGACCCCGCAGGTCCCCCACTTCTGGCACAAGAAACTTGCCGAAGATCGGCTCGAAGAGCTGGGCGTCCCGTTCGTAGCTCTGCGGCCCGGCGCGTTTCTCGACATGATCGTCCGGATGGGTGGTGACCCGTTCGCCAAGCGTCGACTGATGTGGTTCGGCTCCCCGAAGATCCCGCTGACCTTCGTGCTCACCCAGGACTTGGCTGGCTATCTAGCCGAGGCAGTCGACGCGCCCGGAGTGGACGGGCAGCGCATCGACATTGGGTGGGATCGGCCGGTCAGCATGCAGGACATTGCACAGATCTCCGGCCAGCTGCTCACTCAGCAGATCCGAGTGCGGACCATCCCCGCCGGCGTGATCAACGCAGCAGGGGCCGTCGTCGGACGGTTCAGCTCGACCGTGAATGACATGGCTGCAATGATGCGCTGGTTCCAAACCGGTCGGTATGTCGCCGATCCGAGTCGGCAGCGCGAGGTCTTCGGCCAGCTGCCCACCCCGGAGGAGGCGATCGCCAGGCTCCTCGGCAGCCTAGGACACACCGCCCAAGTCAGCAGCTAAAAGTGGCACCCGCATACGTCTCCTTTCCCTCCCAGGAATCCAGCTACATCGCCGCAGAGATGCTCGGAGTCACCGGCGGTCAACCAGTCACCTGAACCAGACCCAATGTGGTGAAGAGGGTCGCGGAGACTAAGCAGCCGGAGCATCACCATCGACCGCAGTCAGCGCTGCCGGGCTAGATGCACCATTGACGGTCCGGGCCGCCAGTACGGCGGCCGGAGTGCCCTCGATGACGATCCCCTCCTGCTTGAACGCGTGAGCCAGCTGGGCAGGTTCGGTGAGGTTAGAGGTCGATACATTGAGCTCCAACAGTCTGACGCCCAACTTCGTTGTCCGTTGCTGCAGCGTCTCGTCGGCCAGCACGCGAGCCGAGATGTCATCGTCGCTGAGGTCTGTCGTCTGGACGAGGCGCCGAACCGCCGCCGCACAGCTATTGACTAGCAAACCCTTGTAGTCTGCGACACCGACCAAGGCCTGTTCCAAGTCGACGACTCTGAAATTGATCTGAGAGGCAAATTCACGCAAGGGCTGCACGCGAATCAGTGGCGGCAGCGGCTCGAATTGCTCGGTCACTGACTCGATCATGACGTTGTGCACGAAAGGGATGCCGATGACGAGGCCCGGACCAACCACTTTGGCCTCACCGCGGCCGTGAACCGTATAGCCGAGGCGGTCATAAATATCTCGGCGGTAATGCACAACTTTGTTGAACCGTGTCCGTAACGCCCGGCTGCCCGTCGGCACTTTATGCATCCCTTTGAATGCGAACAACACCACGAGGGCAATCAGCGTCACAGCCCGTAAGAGCGTCGCCCACCACGGATCGTTGTCTCGAAACCATAGGTACTCGAGTACACCATTCACGGGCATGACGACTCCTGCTCGTGGGCGGGACCACTCCCTGATGAAGGAGGTGAACCAGTGACAAAAGTGTACGTGAGCCTCATCGGCATTGTCAGTAGCTGAAGACGCGCGGACTTCATCTCCCGCTGATCACCAGGCCGAGGTGATATGGACGGCCGGTGATGAATGCCAGGTCCGGCCCGTGGTTGATGTTCTGGCGGCCCGTTCTACGCTGGGCTTGAGACTGATCCATTGGGTCGTGGAGTCAGCAGAGAGCACACAGAGACCGGTCCGCGCCCTTGCCGGTTATGTGGTTCGCCGTCACCGCTTCCCAGCACATACGAAGCCAGAGCTTTCACGGTCATGCCGAGACAACACGTTGTGGACCGACGGGATGAGGCCCCCGCCCTGCCGGCTGACGCTTCGTCGCCCGAAGGAGTCCAGCCGTCGCTGCCTCAAGATCGACTGCGCGGATCGGAGAAGATTCGGCGCATCGTGCCGATCGACAATCTCAAAGCGGTTCTCGTCGCATGGGTTATCGCCGGCCACGCTTTTTTGGGCTATGCGGCGATGGGAGGATGGCCCTACGACGAGGTGGCTGAGACGACTCTGCCTCGCGAAGTCGAATTGGTTCTGGAGATCATCATCGGGCCGAGCGCCCTGTTCGTCATCGGAACCTTCTTTTTTCTGAGCGGTCTGATGGCCCCCCGCAGCATCAGTCGTCGCGGTCCCGCCGCCTTCGCTCGGCAGCGGCTAGTGCGGCTCGGCGTCCCGTGGCTGATATTCACGCTACTGATCTGGCCGCTCTTGATGTGGGTCGTCTACCGGTCGGCCGGCTATTCCCTCTCGGTTTGGCAGATCATGCGGACGCGCCAGCCATTCCTCGACTCGGGGCCGCTGTGGTTTGTTCAGATCCTGCTCTACGTTTCGCTCGCCCACGCGCTGGTGATCGGGATTGGACAGAACCGCATCCGCCTAGGTGCGCATGCCATGACGCTCGTCATGGCAGTTGTCGCCATCACGGTGGCTTCATTCGCGATCAGACTCTCGTTTCCCGCCCGTAGCCAACAAGTCCTCGATCTGCACGTCTGGCAGTGGCCGCAATGCATTGGCCTCTATCTGGTGGGTGTTGTGGTGGCCGACCAAGGGTGGGCGGAGCGTGTGCCGCTCCGTGCGGCTCGTCGCTGCGGCATCGCCGTGCTAGTGGCATTAGCCGCTGGCGTCATGGTTGCGGCGGTCCTCGGCCTCTCCGACCTCAAGCGAGACGGTGTGCCATTTCTCGGCGGCTGGCGTTGGCAGGCCCTGTTATTGGATCTGGTTGAGGCGACACTTGTCGTCGCCGGGTCGGTGTGGCTATTGGCATGGGCTCAGCGGAGGCTGGCGGCCGTGGCCGTGGCCGTGCGTCGGCTGGCAAGAAGCGCGTACGCGGCTTACCTGCTCCAAGTACCCGTGCTGTTGGGTTTGGAAATCGCCGCGAGATCACTTGAGTGGCCCGCAGTTGCCAAGGCGATTCTCGTCGCAACGCTTGCCGTTGCGGGATCCTTCGGCCTCGGCTGGCTCATCACCCACTGGGCCCTCGGAAGGCACGAACCACCACGCGGGGATCGCAAGAGCCGTCAAAGGAGGATCACTGCTGCTGCTCAGTCGGACGCACCAAGATCTCGTTGATCGCCACGTGCCGCGGCCTAGACACGATGTAGCCGATGACATCGGCGATGTCGGCCGCCTCCATCCGTTGTGTGCCACTGAAACGCTGCGCGAGCTGGTCCCGGATCTCCGGTCGATTGTGAGTCGCCAGCTCGGTTGTCACGGCACCCGGCTCGACCAGGGAGACGCGTACGTGGCGTCCCGTCACCTCCTGTCGTAGTGACTCGCTGAACGCGCCGACGGTGTGCTTGGTGGCGTTGTAGACGCCACTGCCCAGCCGGGGAACCCGGCCAGCGACTGAGGAGATGTTCACCAGGTCGGCGACACCACGAGGCTCGCCATCGGCGGCCTTCAACAGATGCGGCAGCGCAGCCTTCGCGCAGTACAGCAACCCGAGCACGTTGACGTGCACCATCCGCTCCCACTCCTCTAGCGGAGCGTGCTCGATCGGTCCGAGCAGCATCACACCGGCATTGTTGATCACCGTGTCGAGTCGTCCGAGTTCGGTGACCACACGTTCCACCGCGCCGAGTGCCTCGTCACGGTTCGTGACGTCTGCCTGAATGGGGAGGACCGACGCTCCGTCGGCCCTTAGTTTGGCTGCGAGATCGTCGAGCCGATCGAGCCTTCGAGCGACAAGCGCTACGGCTGCGCCGTGCTGGGCAAGAGTTTCTGCAGTCGCTTCACCAATGCCGCTGGATGCGCCGGTGATCAGGGCCACGGTGCCTTCGAGAGGGGTCGTCACCGCTCCACCCT
>DATLPF010000019.1:0-31996 GCA_035535875.1 Propionibacteriaceae bacterium | reverse complement strand
GGTGATCGGTCAGTTGTGGACCTGGATTCCTGCGATGACAGCCCTCGGTTGTGCGGCGGTGTTGTACGGCCGGGCCGGCGTACGCGATCTGGGTCGCCGATTGGTGTTGTGGCGGGTCAGGTGGTGGTGGTATCCGGTTGTCCTGCTGGGGCCGCTGGTGTTCGCGCTGATGGTTGCCGGGATAGCGGTGTTGCTCGGCGAGCCGTGGGATGCAGCGCGCCCGCCCGCATTGACCCTGTCGATTCCTGCGCTTGGGTTGACGTTGCTGATTCTGGCCCTCACCGACGGACTCGGCGAAGAGCTGGGCTGGCGTGGGTACCTGCTGCCAAGGCTCCTCATCCGCCACCGTGCTTTCGTTGCCAGCCTGATCCTCGGGCTCTACTGGTGGCTGTGGCACCTCCCGTCGGTCTGGACTGCGGGTGGCGCGATCGAGGGCCAACCGCCGTGGCTGCTGCTCGCTGACCTTCTGGCCAAGTCGTTGCTTTTCACCTATGTGTTTCTGGGCACGCAGGGCAGCGTACTGATCGCGATCTTGCTGCACGCCTCGACCAATCTCTTCGGAGTGTCGCCGCCCATAGGCCCGGATGGTGACCTGACGGTGCCGCTCGTGGCGCTGGCCCTCAAGTGGGTGCTAGCTGTCGCGCTATTCGTTCGGCTACCCCGATCGTTTAGCGATGGATCGGCCGAGTTTCACTGGTCAGCTACTCCTGGGTAAGACCGGCGAGCTCGGCGGAGACGGTGATTCTGGCGAGTCCGGACTGCTTGGCGAGTCCGGCGAGTCGGAAGTGCTCGGTGAATCGAGGCATCACCAGCCACGGGTGCGCCACTCGCCGAGGTGCGGTCGCTCAGTGCCCAGCGTCGTGTCATCTCCGTGACCGGGATGCACCACGGTGTCGTCGCCAAAGCGGTCGAAGATCTTGCTTTCAAGGTCATTCATCAGGGAAGTGAAATCTTCTGGAGTTGTTGTCCGCCCAGGGCCCCCTGGAAACAGGCTGTCTCCGGTGAACAGATGCGTCATGCCGGCGCCCTCGTACGAGAGCGTGATCGAACCAGGCGTATGACCGACCAGCCCGATCACCCCGAGCCGCTCGGCGCCCAGCTCGACACGATCACCGTCCCAGACTCCGATCATGCCCTCGACCGAAGCACCCGTGCTGATCGCCTCCAGATCGGGTTGGCCGCAGATCAACCGTGCTCTGGTGGCAGCGGCGACAGACGACAAAGCCTGCCAGTGATCAGCGTGCCGATGTGTCGTCACGATGGTGTCCAGCGGCTGATCGGAAATGATCTTCAGAAGCCGATCACGGTCGTTGGCCGCGTCGATCAGCAGGGTGTCACCGCTGCTGCTCTGCAGGATGTAGGCGTTGTTGTCGACTGGTCCGACACTGACCTTGATCATCGTGACTGAGCCGGACAAGCGTGCCACCAGCGGCGGCCCGCCAGGTTCGACGTGGTTGATGCCCTCCATCAGAATGCCGGCAGCTGGAGTCCGCCGCCTCCGGTGATAGCCGAGGCATCCGTACGGCCCATCAGCCATCCGAGAAGATTCGCACTGCTGCCGCTGATAGCGATCGGCTCGCCAACGCTGCCTACCGTGACAGTGGAGCCGGAGTCCGACGTCAGCTGGAGTCTCGCAAAGTCGTCACGATTTCGCAGCCTGAATGCACACCACTCGAGCAGCCACTCCGCCGTTTGGGTGTCGATATCGGTGATCTCATAGCCGATGTCCAGATCGACGTGGTGGATTACCACCTCCAGCAGCCGAGGCAACGGCAGCAACCGCGCAGGCACCTGCAACCCACCGCGCATCTCGACCACCGCATCCCAAGCGCCCGCAGCGTCCAGCTCGTCAAATTCCGAGCTCAGCCGCCCAGCGGACGTGTCCAGATCGATCTGAAGATCAAGACCGGACCGACCCGCACCCGCCTCGATCTCACTCACCCGATGCTCGGGCGAGGGGTACATGTCTTGGCGTTCCCCGGTACGCGCCCACTGAGCCAGTCGGCCGATGGCATCCGCATGCCGAGCAATGTGCGTGGCGACATGGCCACGGGTCCAGTCGGGGAGCCTGCTCGGAGCTCGCCACTGGTCGTCGGTCACCAAGATCGTGTCGCCCAACAGACGCTGCGTGGCGGTCCTGACCAGCCCGCGCAGCGTCTCTAGCTGTGTTGTGGCCGGAGATGCGGCGGCAGTCATGCCCATACCGTAGTGCGCGACCTACGGCTGCGGGAGGTTTCAATGCCATCCCATTTCATCTGTGCCATGTCAGTGCTGGCACATACGATGTGCTCCGTGACCGACCGTCTCGTCGTTCGGGGTGCGCGCGAGCACAACCTGCAAAACGTCTCACTCGATCTGCCGCGGGATGCGCTGATCGTGTTTACCGGCCTGTCCGGATCAGGGAAGTCGAGTCTCGCCTTCGACACCATCTTTGCCGAGGGCCAGCGCCGGTACGTCGAGTCGCTTTCTGCGTACGCACGGCAGTTTCTCGGCCAAATGGACAAGCCGGACGTGGACTTCATCGAAGGTCTGTCGCCCGCGGTCTCCATCGACCAGAAGTCGACCAGCCGCAATCCACGTTCGACGGTCGGCACCATCACCGAGGTCTACGACTACCTCCGGCTGCTCTACGCGCGCGCCGGCCGGCCGCATTGCCCGATCTGCGGTGAGCCGATCAGCCGGCAGTCGCCGCAGCAGATTGTCGACCGCCTGATGGCGATGGAGGAGGGCATCCGATTCCAGGTGCTTGCCCCAGTTGTCCGCGGTCGCAAAGGGGAGTACGTCGAGGTCTTTCGGGAGCTCGCCTCCGAGGGCTTCAGCCGGGCTCGGGTCGACGGACAGATCATTCAGCTCACCGATCCGCCCACGCTTGACAAGAAGTACAAGCACTCCATCGACGTCATCGTTGACCGGCTCGCGGTGAAGCCGACGGTCAAGCACCGGCTGACCGATTCGGTGGAGACCGCGCTCAAGCTGGCGCAGGGTGTCGTCACGATCGACTTCGTGGACCTCGACCCGAAGGATCCACAGCGGGAGCGCAACTACTCCGAGAAAATGGCCTGTCCCAACAACCACGACATCGCGATTGACGAGCTGGAGCCCCGCCAGTTCTCGTTCAACGGTCCGTGGGGGGCATGCCCCACGTGTTCTGGCCTGGGAACGCGCATGGAAGTCGACCCCGAGCTGGTGGTCCCCGATCCGGAGAAGAGTCTCTCCGGAGGGGCGATCGCCCCCTGGTCGTCAGCGCACGTCGCCGACTATTTCAGCCGGCTGATCGACTCCCTGGCTGAGAGCGCTGGTTTCTCGACCACGGTGCCATGGCGTCGGCTGCCGGCGGCTGCTCAGAAAATGCTGCTCGAGGGAGTGCCGGGCCTGGTCCATGTGCGCTACCGGAACCGGTACGGTCGGGAGCGCAGCTACAACGCGAAGTATGAGGGCGTCGTCTCCTACATCGAACGACGACACGCCGAAGCCGAGAGTGACACCTCGCGCGAGCGGTTCGCGGGCTACATGCGGGAAGTGCCCTGCCGGGTCTGCAAGGGCGCTCGACTCAAGCCCACCTCGCTGGCCGTCACGGTCGGCGGCAAGAGCATTGCCGAGGTGTCGGCCATGCCGATCGACGCTGCGGCTGAGTTCCTCGGCCGCCTCGATCTCACCGAACGCGAAACGCAGATTGCTGAGCGGGTGCTCAAGGAGATCAACGAGCGCCTGAAGTTTCTGCTCGATGTGGGTCTGGACTACCTGTCGCTGAGCCGTCCCACAGGGAGTCTGTCCGGCGGGGAGGCGCAGCGAATCCGGCTCGCCACCCAGATCGGGGCGGGACTGGTCGGCGTGCTGTACGTGCTGGACGAGCCCAGCATCGGGCTGCACCAGCGGGACAACCGACGGCTGATCGAGACTCTGGTCCGCCTCCGGGACCTGGGCAACACCCTGATCGTTGTCGAACACGACGAGGAAACAATCAAGGCGGCGGATTGGGCCGTCGACATCGGCCCCGGCGCCGGCGAGCACGGCGGCCGGGTGGTGCACTCGGGCACCGTCGAGGAGTTGCTGAACAATCGCGAGTCGCTCACCGGCGCCTACCTGTCCCGACGGCGTTCCATACCGCTGCCGGCCTCCCGTCGCCCGCGTACTCGCGGTCGCGAGGTCACCGTGCACAGCGCGGCCGAACACAACCTACGCAATGTCACCGTGTCATTTCCGCTTGGCCAGCTCATCGCGGTCACTGGAGTGTCCGGGTCGGGCAAGTCCACCCTCGTGAACAGCATCCTCTATACCGCCCTCGCAAGGCGGATCTACAACGCACGCGATGTGCCCGGCCGCCACCGCTCGATCAGCGGAGCTGATGAGATCGACAAGGTCATCCACGTCGATCAATCCCCGATTGGCCGTACGCCGCGGTCCAACCCAGCCACCTATACCGGGGTGTTCGATCATGTACGGAGGCTGTTCGCCGAGACGCCGGAAGCGAAGGTGCGTGGATACCAGCCCGGCCGTTTCTCTTTCAATGTGAAGGGCGGTCGCTGCGAGAACTGCACCGGTGACGGCACGATCAAGATCGAAATGAACTTTCTGCCCGATGTGTACGTGCCGTGCGAGGTATGCCACGGCGCCCGCTACAACCGAGAGACCCTGGAGGTTCACTACAAGGGCAAGTCGATCGCCGAAGTCTTGGACATGTCGATCGAGGAAGGCCTGGAGTTCTTCGCTCCGCTGCCGCCAATCGCCCGCCACCTGCGCACGCTGGTCGACGTGGGGCTCGGGTACGTACGCCTCGGGCAGCCTGCGCCGACGCTGTCGGGCGGCGAGGCACAGCGCGTCAAGCTGGCCAGTGAGCTCCAGAAGCGGGCAACAGGGCGCACGCTGTACGTCTTGGACGAGCCCACGACGGGTCTGCACTTTGAGGACATCCGCAAGCTGCTGGGTGTCCTCGGGCGACTGGTCGATGCGGGCAACACGGTGGTAGTGATCGAGCACAACCTCGACGTGATCAAGACTGCCGACTGGCTCATCGACATGGGGCCCGAAGGCGGATCGCGGGGTGGCTTGGTCATCGCCGAGGGGACACCAGAAGAGGTCGCAGCCGATACCACGTCCTACACCGGCGCATTCCTCAAGCCGTTGCTCGATGGGCACGCGGTTCCCATCAGAGCCACCCAACCAGCGCTCGTTCCAGCGACCTCCGCGCCGGCCGACACGGTGGTGGCAAACAAGCTGTCAGCCCGGCACGCGGCGGTCAAGGCAAGCTGAGGAGGCTGTCGTTCCAGCTGCCGACGGCGGCAACCCAGCGAACATCGCCGCGAGCGACAGCGAGCAATCAAACAGCGGATCGCGCGCCTCCGTGCTGAGGAGGAGGGAGCCGACACGCTTTCCGTCGGCGAGCGACGACGAAGTAGGCGGCCTCCCGGCGCGATCCGCAGCGAGCGGAGCGCGCAATGAACACAGCGCGATGCGCGAGTAGCTCCAAATAAGAATCGAACCAGATCGATGCCTATCTCGTCTGCCGTCGAAAGAGCGTCTTCAGAGTTGGAGGCTTCTGATGTTCGAGCTCGGCGACCAACAACCACGGCAGGAGACGTCCGCCACGACCCGGCGGACCATTTTGCGAGCCGCTGGACTCCTAGGCCTGACCGGCGCGGGCGCCGCCGCGCTGGGCGCCTGTGCCGAGGCGTCCAGTGGCTCGCCATCTGCTACGCCGGCCGCGGCCGAAACCTCTGCACCCACGTCGCCGACTGCCGCCGCGACCTCCTCCAAGCCGTCAGCGTCGACGGCGAAGGCCCCCGAAGGCCCAAGTGTCGCTACCTCCAAGGTGCCGGTCGGCAGCGGTGTCATCTTGGAGAACGCCAATTACGTGGTAACCCAGCCGAGCAAGGGAAAATACAAGGCGTTCAGCAAGATCTGCACTCACCAGGGATGCCCGGTGGCATCCGTGGCCAACGGTGTCATTCACTGCAACTGCCACGGCAGCGAGTATTCGATCAAGGACGGCTCTGTGACCAACCCGCCGGCCCCCAAGCCTTTGGCCGAGGCCAAGACGGCCGTCTTCGAAGGCAAGATCTATGTAACGGGGTGAATTGTGTCATCCCGACACAATTCCTCTCCTCGACCTGAGCTGCCGACTATTTTGGTCTGTCGGCCCGCGCGGGGCGCCGGGTAGCTGCCGGTGTCGTCGCTCTTCGCCAACGCGGTGCCGGCAGCAACCCCAGTGCCCGCGTCAGGGCGCGTTGGCTCATCGCTCCTCCATCCGGCAGCGCGCGCCTACCGACGCTCGCCGACCTGCCCCAAATCAGGTCTCGCTCGCGCCTACGCTGGGGCGCGTGGTACCTCCAGTCTCATCGCGCCCCGTGCCGGCGTACCGGCCAGCGCCCGGATCCATCCCGGATCAGCCTGGGGTATACCGCTTTTCCGACGCCGACGGTCGGGTGATCTATGTCGGTAAGGCGAAAAGCCTTCGCTCCCGGCTGAATTCCTACTTCGCCGATCCGGCATCGCTGATGAGCCGTACCCGATCCATGGTCAGCACGGCCACCAAGGTCGACTGGACCGTCGTGCAGAACGAGGTGGAGGCGCTTCAGCTCGAGTACTCCTGGATCAAGGAGTTCGACCCACGGTTCAACATCAAGTACCGCGACGACAAGTCCTATCCCTGGCTGGCGATCACTCTCTCCGAGGAGATCCCCCGAGTGATGGTCGGCCGCGGTGCCAAACGTAAGGGCACCCGATACTTCGGTCCCTACTCCCACGCCTGGGCGATTCGGGAGACGGTCGACCTGTTACTGCGGGTCTTTCCGATGCGGTCCTGCCGGCCCGGGGTGTTCAAGAACCACAAGCAGCTAGGACGGCCCTGCCTGCTTGGCTACATCGGCAAGTGCTCCGCCCCGTGCATCGGCCGGGTCACACCCGAGGAACATCGTGCGATCGTCGAGGACTTCTGTCAGTTCGTCTCCGGCCAGGCCGCGCCCATGATCAAGAAGCTGGAGCGGGAGATGCGCGCGGCCAGCGACGCACTGGAGTACGAGCGTGCCGCTCGGCTGCGGGACGATATCGGCGCTCTGCAACGAGCCATGGAACGGAACGCCGTCGTCTTCCGGGACGGCACAGACGCCGATGTCATTGCCCTCGCCGAAGACCCGCTGGAGGTCGCCGTGCAGATCTTCCATGTGAGGGCCGGACGCGTTCGTGGCGAGCGCGGCTGGGTTGCCGACCGGTTCGACGAAAGCGGCAGCGACGAGCTGATCGAGCAGTTCCTGCTGCAGCTCTACGCTGAGCCGGATCCGACCACGAACGACAAAGATGCGGTGCCTCGCGAGATCTTGGTGCCTGTCATGCCGTCCTCGGCGGAGTCGCTGACTCGCATGCTCGAGGAGCGTCGCGGCTCCCATGTCTCCATCCGAGTGCCGCAGCGTGGTGACAAGCGGGCACTCATGGAGACGGTGGCCCGCAATGCCAGTGAGATCTTGATCAAGCACAAGACCACTCGCGCTGGTGATCTCTCGACTCGCAATCGTGCACTGGAAGAGATCCAGGATGCGCTTGAGCTGCCGACCGCGCCGTTACGGATTGAGTGCTACGACATCTCCAACCTGCAAGGCACCGAAGTGGTGGGTTCCATGGTGGTGTTCGAGGACGGACTGCCACGGAAGAGCGAGTACCGGCGATTCGTAATCCGGCAGGTCGACGGACAGAACGACGTCGCCGCGATACACGAGGTGATCACGCGCCGGTTCCGGCGGCTCATCGATGATCGTGCCGCTATGACGAAGCAGGCAGCGGATGCGCTTTCAGTCGACTCCGGCGGCGATGAGGGCCCGCTGCTGGTTGACCCGACGACCGGCGCGCCTCGCAAGTTCGCGTACGCGCCGTCACTGGTGGTCGTGGACGGCGGCCCCGCACAGGTGGCCGCGGCCGCGAAAGCCCTCCATGAGCTGGGCATCGACGACATCGCCTTGTGTGGCCTTGCCAAACGGTTGGAGGAGGTGTGGCTGCCCGACGTCGACGAACCGGTGATCTTGCCGCGGACCAGCGAGGGCCTCTACCTACTGCAGCGGCTGCGAGACGAGGCGCACCGCTTCGCAATCACCCATCATCGGGCGCGGCGCAGCAAGTCGATGGTCGAATCGCTCCTGGACCAGGTGCCGGGTCTTGGTGAGGTACGACGTAAGGCATTGATCAGCTACTTCGGCTCACTCAAGAAACTACGTGCGGCAACGGTTGAGGAGATTGCCGCGGTGCCCGGTTTCGGGCCCAAGACAGCACTCGCAATTAAGGAGGCGCTGCAGCAGGCTCCGCAACCGGAGGCGATCGATATGGCCACCGGCGAGGTACTGGACAGCGTCTAGGACTCCCTCCACGATGCATGATCAGGGAATAATCAACCATGTGACCAGCGAAAGTCTCGGGCAGGCGCGGGGCGGTAGTCCCGCCCGGGATCAGCAGAGCCCTGAGGGCCAGCTCGACGCCGAGAGCCCGACCAAGCCGCTCCGCCTGGTCGTCGTCAGCGGCATGTCGGGCGCGGGACGCTCCACGGCGGCCCACAGCCTCGAGGACCTGGGCTGGTACGTGGTGGATAACCTTCCCCCGAGCGTGTTGCCCGAGGTATGCCGGCAGGCCCGGGAGATCGACCTGACGCGCCTCGCCGTGGTGCTGGATGTACGGACCCGCGGCTTCTTCGAGCAGCTCCCGACGATGTTCACCGAACTTGGCGCGATCGGCACGTTGCCAGAGATCTTGTTCCTGGAGGCAGCCGACGACGTCATCGTGCGGCGCCAGGAGTCGGTACGACGGCCGCATCCGCTGCAGGGCGACGGACGGCTGCTGGATGGTATCGGCCGGGAACGCGAGACGCTGGCAACGCTTCGTGCGGCCGCCGACCTGGTGATCGACACGTCCTCGCTGAACATTCACCAGCTGAGCTCTCGGGTCGCCCACGCCTATGGCGGCAGCACCGATGATCAGCTGCGAGTCACGCTGCTGTCCTTTGGCTTCAAATACGGCATCCCGGTGGACGCGGACATGGTCTTCGATGTGCGCTTCCTGCCCAATCCACATTGGATTCCCGAGCTGCGTCCGCAGACTGGTCTCAGCAAGCCGGTGAGCGACTATGTCCTCGGACAACCAGGCGCCGACTCGTTCCTTGCCTCCATGCAGGACCTCATGGCGGTGGTGTCAGTCGGCTACGTCAATGAGGGCAAACGGTTCGCCACGCTCGCCATCGGCTGTACCGGTGGCAAACATCGCAGCTCAGCCATGGCAGAGGAGTTCGCGCGCCGACTCCGTGCCACCGGCCTGCCGACCACAGTTCTCCACCGCGATCTGGGCCGAGAGTGACCCCCCGCGATCTGGCGCACATCTTCGCGCCTGGCTCATTGGGCCCGACACTCCCGACTGTGGTCACCTTTGGCGGCGGCCACGGACTCGCTGCGTCACTGACTGCTCTACGCCGCGTCACGGACCACTTGACCGCGATCGTCACTGTCGCAGACGACGGCGGATCCTCCGGTCGGCTCCGCCGGGAGCTGGACTGCCTGCCTCCGGGCGATCTCCGGATGGCATTGGCGGCGCTGTGTGGCGATGACGAGTCTGGGCGTACCTGGGCCGATGTGCTGCAGTATCGGTTCAGCAGTAGCGGCCCGCTGGATGATCATGCAATCGGAAACCTGCTCATTGTCGGACTGTGGGAGCGCCTGGGCGATCCGGTGGCAGGCCTGGATATGGTCGCAAAGCTTCTCGGGGCGAAGGGGCGGGTGCTGCCGATGGCCTCGGTGCCACTCGATATCGCTGCCGACGTGATTGGGCTGGAGCCCGAAAGGCCGGACGAGGTTTCCGAGGTTCGTGGGCAGGCTCGTGTTGCAAAGACACCGGGAGAGGTGTGCTCCGTACGCCTGATCCCGCAGGATCCACCCGCCTGTCCCGAATCCATCGAGGTCGTGCTGGAAGCTGACTGGATCGTGCTGGGACCCGGCTCCTGGTTTACCTCAGTGATTCCGCATCTGCTGGTGCCCAAGCTCGCCGAAGCGATTCACGCCACCAAGGCCAGGCGCATCCTGACCCTCAACCTCGAACCTGCGGGCGAGACCGCGGGATTCTCGGCCGCCAAGCACATTGAGCTGCTCGCCGACCACGCTCCCGACCTGCGGCTCGACGTCGTGCTCGTCGACAGTGGCTTCGCCTCCAACGACTCACACCTGGCCTCCCGAGCGGAGTCCCTTGGGGCGCATCTGGTGGTCGCCGACCTCGCCGCGCGTGACGGCTCACCGCGACACGACCCACTCCGCTTGGCCTCCGCGTACGCGGAGATCCTGGGAGTCTGAGCACTTCCACGGCCCCGTCGAAACCTACGTAAACCTACTTTCCTGGCGGTCTGCACATGTTGCTACCTGTGCAGACGGCAAGGAACCCACGTTTACCTAGGTTCCGTCCAAAGCGCCCAGTTGCGGCACCAGGCTGTGTAATCATTCAGCAATGGCCATGACCGCACAGGTGAAGGCGGAGCTCGCGACCATCAAGGTCACCAAGCCCTGCGACCGCAAGTCGGAGGTTGCTGCGACCCTGAGGTTTGCTGGCGGCCTGCACATCGTCAGCGGTCGGATCGTGATTGAGGCGGAGCTGGACACCGGCGCCGCCGCACGGCGGCTCAGGGCCGATATCAACGAGGTTTTCGGGCACCCGAGCGAGCTTGTCATTGTGAACGGCTCCGGTATCCGGCGTGGCACCCACTACGTGGTGCGGGTGATCAAGGACGGCGAGGCGCTGGCTCGGCAAACCGGCCTGATCGACTCACACGGCCGGCCAGCACGCGGCCTCCCAGCTCAGGTGGTGAGCGGTGGCCTGTGTGACTGCGTTGCCGCCTGGCGTGGCGCATTCCTGGCACACGGCTCACTGACCGAGCCCGGCCGTTCTATGGCGCTGGAAGTGACCTGTCCCGGGCCGGAGGCTGCACTCGCGTTGGTTGGCGCCGCCCGCAGGCTGGGTATCCCCGCCAAAGCTCGCGAGGTGCGCAACATCGACCGAGTCGTGGTCCGCGACGGCGATGCCATCGCAGCACTGCTGACCCGGCTCGGGGCACACGAGTCGCTGCTGGTCTGGGAGGAGCGGCGGATGCGTCGCGAGGTGCGGGCCTCGGCCAACCGCTTGGCGAACTTCGATGACGCCAACTTGCGACGCTCTGCTCGAGCCGCCGTGGCCGCCGGTGCGCGAGTCGAGCGGGCACTGGAGATCCTCGGTGACGATGTACCTGACCATCTCAGGGCCGCAGGCCTACTGCGCATCGAGAACAAGCAGGCCAGCCTGGAGGAGCTGGGTCAGATGCACGAGCCTCCGCTGACCAAGGATGCCGTCGCGGGAAGGATCCGGCGGCTGCTCGCTACGGCCGACCGGCGCGCCGCCGAGCTCGGCATACCTAACACCGAGGCCAGCCTGAGCGCGGAGATGCTCGACGAGGAGTAGACCTCGCGCAGCGTCGACTGCACGATGACGGGCAGCCAGATTCGCCTGCTTCGTCGCTCGCCAACAAGGCGCCAGTCTCTACCCAGCGGAGCCGCGAGCTCCTGCAGTCGGCGAAGCAGGCTGCCCGTCATCGTGCGTGGCAGACCACCAGGAAACCGGCGGTGCGGCGCGCCAACGAAGTTCGTTAAGGTGGTCACTGGCTCTGTTGCCATGGGCCTTGATAGCTGAAGGAGATCGTGTCATGACCGTCCGTGTTGGTATCAACGGCTTCGGCCGCATCGGCCGAAACTTTTACCGCGCGCTGCTTGCTTCAGGTGCCGACATCGACGTGGTCGCCTTCAACGACCTGTTCGATGACGACACCCAGGCGCACTTGCTGAAGTACGACTCAATCCTGGGCCGGCTCGACATGCCGGTCGAGGTTGTCGAGGGTGGAATCAAGGTAGGCGACAAGGTGGTGAGGTCCTACGCCGAGCGTGACCCGTCGGCCCTTCCCTGGGGTGAGATCGGTGCGGACGTCGTAATCGAGTCCACCGGTTTCTTCACCGACGCGACGAAGGCCAAGGCACACCTCGACGCCGGCGCCAAGAAGGTGATCATCTCCGCGCCGGCGAAGAACGAGGACTGGACTGTGGTGATGGGCGTCAACGATGGCGACTATGACCCGGCGAAGCACAACATCATCTCCAACGCCTCGTGCACCACGAACTGCCTGGCGCCCATGGCCAAGGCGCTCGACGACGGCCTCGGCATCGTCAAGGGCCTGATGACGACCATTCACGCGTACACGCAGGACCAGAACCTGCAGGATGGCCCGCATAAGGACCTGCGTCGCGCTCGCGCCGCTGCGCTCAATATCGTGCCCACGTCGACGGGTGCGGCAAAAGCGATTGGCCTGGTGCTGCCGCAGTTGAAGGGCAAGCTGGACGGCTACGCATTGCGAGTGCCAGTTCCGACCGGGTCTGCAACCGACCTGTGCATCGAGGCGCCACGGGAGACCTCCGTCGAGGAGGTCAACGGCATCATGCAGGCAGCTGCCGATGGCCCGCTGAAGGGCTACCTGAAATACACCAGCGACCCGATCGTGTCCACCGACATCGTCACTGACCCGAGCTCGTGCATCTTCGACTCAGGCCTGACGAAGGTGATCGGCAATCAAGTGAAGGTCGTCGGCTGGTACGACAACGAGTGGGGCTACTCCAACCGCCTCGTCGACTTGGTCGTCTTGATCGGCGAATCTCTGTAGACCAACTCTCCTCGGGGGGCCTGTCGGTTTCCTACGTTCACGTAGGAAACCGACGCTCGCATGGGGTGCAACCTGTGGAGACCATCAGGAACCCGTGCAAACCTCCTCCTCCGTATCCACTCGCCGACATCGGCCGGGAAAGGATCAAGCGTGAAGTCTGTTTCTGATCTTGGTGAGCTCACCGGCAAGCGAGTACTGATCCGCTGCGACCTCAACGTGCCGCTGGATGGTGAGACCATCACCGACGACGGACGGATTCGTGCGTCATTGCCCACGCTGAATGAGCTCCGGGACGGTGGCGCCAAGATCATCGTGATGGCCCATCTGGGACGTCCTAAGGGCCAGGTCAACCCGAAGTACTCGTTGGCTCCGGCCGCAAAGAGGCTGTCCGAGCTGCTGGATACCGAGGTCAGGCTGGCGAGTGATGTGGTGGGGGAGTCGGCCCGTGCCATCGCCGGAAGTCTCGGCAATGGCGACGTCGCGATGTTGGAGAACGTTCGCTATGAGACAGGCGAGGAGTCCAAGGACGACGCCGCCCGCGGTGCACTGGCCGAGCAGTACGCAACCCTCGGCGACATATTCGTCTCCGACGGTTTCGGCGTCGTACACCGTAAGCAGGCGTCTGTGTACGACATTGCGCTGCGGTTGCCGAATGCCGCCGGCCAGCTGGTGCAGGCGGAGCTGGACGTGCTCCGACAGCTCATCGAAACGCCGGCCCGGCCGTACGTGGTGGTGCTCGGGGGCGCGAAGGTCTCCGACAAGCTGGCCGTGATCGCGAGCTTGATCAAGACCGCGGACACCCTGGTGATTGGTGGCGGGATGGCCTTCACCTTCCTCGCTGCTGAGGGTTACGAGGTTGGCAAGAGCCTGCTCGAGGAAGATCAGATCGAGAAAGTGCGGCGATATTTCAGCGATGCCGCTGCTGGCGGCAAGCAGATCGTGCTGCCGTCCGACATTGTGGTGGCGCCGGAAGCAGCGGCTGAAGCAGAGCCGAGCGTCGTGCCCGCCGCTGCGATCCCACCTGACCAGTTCGGGCTTGATATCGGCCCCGACTCAGCCAGGGTGTTCGCCGGGGTGATCAGACACGCAAAAACAGTCTTCTGGAACGGGCCGATGGGCGTAGCGGAGTGGAAGAACTTCGCCGCCGGGACCAAGGCGGTCGGGCAGGCGGTCACCGAGGTGAACGGATTGTCGGTGATCGGCGGCGGCGACACGGCCGCTGCGGTTCGTGATCTTGGCTTCCGCGATGACGCGTTCGGTCATATCTCCACCGGCGGCGGCGCCAGCCTGGAGTATCTCGAGGGCAAGACCTTGCCAGGGTTAGCCGTTCTGGATGACGGGGCGTAAGCGCATGTCCCGCAAGCCGCTGATGGCCGGCAATTGGAAGATGAATCTCAACCACGTCGAAGCTGTCGGCCTGGTACAGAAGCTGGCGTGGACGCTGGAGGACAAGAAGTTCAACCCAGACAAGTCTGAGGTCGTCGTGCTACCGCCGTTCACCGATCTGCGGACAGTACAGACACTTGTGGAGGGCGACCGGCTGGAAATCGGCTATGGCGCGCAGGACGTCTCGGCGTTCGACAACGGTGCGTACACCGGCGACATCTCCGCTGACATGCTGGCCAAACTTGGCTGCCGCTATGTCGTGGTCGGCCACTCCGAGCGCCGACGGTTTCACGGTGAGGATGACAACATCGTCAATGCGAAGACCCTGAAGGCGGTCTCGCGTGGCATTGTCCCAATCGTCTGCGTCGGCGAGGGTCTTGCTGTTCGCGAGCAGTTCCGTCAGGTCCCGGACACGCTGCACCACGTCGAGGGCGCGCTCGTCGGACTTACGTCGGAGCAGGTCGGGAAGCTGGTTATCGCCTATGAGCCGGTCTGGGCCATCGGCACCGGGCGGGTAGCGACACCGCAGGACGCCCAGGAGGTCTGTGCAGCGATCCGCGGCTGGATCTCGGAGCGGCACGGCCGCGAGATCGCCGACCAGATAAGGATTCTGTACGGCGGATCGGTCGATGCGCGCAACGCTGCCGCCCTGATGGCTCAGCAAGACATCGACGGCTGTCTGGTCGGCCGCGCGAGTCTGATCGTCGAGGAGTTCGCTGCTATTGCACGGTTTTACGACATGCCGGTGATCTGAGCGGGCCGAAACTCCAACGCTGTTAGCGTTTTTTACTTGTTCGCGAATCGGTGAGTTAGGCTACGTCCGTGCTCGTACCCCTGATGACCGTGCCGATCCTGATCTTCTCCATCATCTTGGTGATCACCAGTGTCGCGCTCGCGTTGTTCGTGCTGATGCACAAAGGCCGCGGCGGCGGTTTGTCCGATCTCTTCGGTGGTGGGATCTCTTCCTCCCTTGGTGGATCTTCAGTCGCAGAACGAAATCTCGACCGACTCACCATCGTCATCGGAGTGGTCTGGCTAGCGGCAATCGTGGCGCTCAACTTGCTCTACAAGCTGGGCGCCTGACTGCTCACACCACCGGCCGGTCAATCGATGACAAAAGGACAGCAACTCATCCACAGCTAGGAAGGGCGAGGGAGAACGAACGTGGCTGGTGGAAGTGCCATTCGTGGCAGCCGGGTGGGCGCTGGTCCGATGGGCGAGGCCGAGCGGGGCGATGCTGCACCGCGGCTTTATGTCTCATACTTCTGCGCGCACGGTCATGAGACGCGGCCCGCGTTTGCCGCAGATGCGACGATTCCCGAAGCCTGGGACTGCCCGCGATGTGGCCTGCCAGCCAATCTTGACTCCGGGAACCCACCGCCACCGCCGAAGATCGAGCCGTACAAGACTCACTTGGCGTACGTCAAGGAGCGCCGCACCGACAAGGAGGCGGCTGACATCCTCACCGAGGCTCTGCAGGCCCTCCGCGCGCGGCGCGAACGTGGCGAGGTCATCTACTGAATCTGCGTTTGTATTCGAGAAGCAAGGAGGCCGCGAGCGTCGGGAAATCGCGCAACGACGTCGGCGGACTCCACGCGCGATTGCGCGAGCGGCCCCAAAAAAAAGGGCGCCATGATCCGGCGCGCACGACCGGGCGAGGGACCTGCAATCACGGCTGCATACGATTGGCTCTTCGCCGCTCCTGGGACACGCCCAGCTGACTGGTCTCCCGCTGTAGCGGCTGATCGGGTCGAGGCGGCTATTGCCGACGATCGAGCGACCGTCCTAGTCGCAGAGGACAACGAGACACTCGTGGGGTTCGCGACCGTCTATCTCGACATCGTCTCGGTACGGTTCGGGCAGCGAGCCTGGGTCGAGGATTTAGCCGTGGCGCCAGACCGCCGCTCCAGCGGAATCGGGAAGGCGTTGCTCGATGCGGCCAAGACCTGGGCTCGCGACCGTGGTGCCGCCCGGCTTGCGCTGGAGTCCGGGCCGGCGCGCGTCGACGCCCATCGCTTTTATGAGCGCGAACGCCCGGAGGGCTGGTCGCGGTCATTCAGATGGGCTCTGTAGCACCGCCGGACTAGTTCCTGGCGCAGGGCACTAGATGCGGCCGCGCTGCTGCAGATCGGTGGGCAACTCAGCTGCGGCATCCCGATCCATCAGCCAGAGCGTGCGCTCGGCCCCCGATACCCCGGCAGCCGGTACCTGCATCGGGCCGGCGCCGAGCAGTGCCATCTTCGCCGCCGCAGCCTTGTCAGCGCCGCTCACGACGAACCAGACCTCATGCGACCGATTGATCACCGGGAGGGTGAGGCTGATCCGCTCCGGCGGCGGTTTCGGCGAGGCCCGTACGGGAATCACGGTGCCCTCTGCATATGAAGAGGGGTGCTCAGGAAAGAGCGATGCGACATGGCCGTCTGGCCCCATGCCGAGCAGACAGATGTCGAAGACGACGTCGTCAAGTTCTCGGGCGTACGCCTCCGCGGCCCGGTCGAGCTCGAGACCGCCGTCGCTGGCCGGCATCTCATGGACACGATCCGGGTTTAGTGCCAGCGGTGCGGCGAGCAGGTCAAGGGCCTGCTTGGCATTTCTCTCAGCGTCATCAGCCGGCACGAAACGTTCGTCGCCCCACCAGAGCTCGACCCGAGACCAGTCGACGGCGGAGTTCGGTCCTTCGCTCGCGAGTTTCTGATAGGCCTGGGTGGCGATGCGACCGCCAGTGAGGGCGAGCTGCGGAATCCGGAAGTCTCGTTGAATCTCGGTGAGCCGGGCCATCAGGCGTGCGGCCAGAGCATCCGCCACCTCATCGGGTCCGGCATGGAGCAAGATCTCGGGGTTGGCCGCGACCATCTACCGGCTCCTTGCTGTTTGTTTGGCGACCCTGTGTGTGCTGTCGGGCTTCTTACCACCGGCCTTCTTGCCGCCTGTCTTCTTGGCGCCTGCCTTCTTGGCACCGGGCTTGGCGGTGGTCCGCTTCTCAGCGTCCAGCAGCGATTTCGCCGTTCGTTCATAGACCTCGTCCGCGTCCATCCGGCGCAGTTCTTCGGAGATCAGCTCCGTGAGGTTCCGACGCTTGAGAGCGACGAGTCGTTCCGGCTGGCCCGGTACGGCGTAGGAGGCCAGCAGCCCGTCCGGCCGAGTGATGGCGATGTCGCCCGAAGCGGTGGTCATGCGCGCCGCGGTCAGCCCGGGTCCACTGCTGATCTTGCGATTCACCTCCACCTTCAGCCGGGCATGCAGCCAGGCTGCCAGCAGGTCGGCGGACGGATTACCGCGCTCAGCCTCCACGGCCACGGACTTGATCTTGGCCGGATATTGGTCCAGCGCCGCGGCCAGCAAGGCCCGCCACGGGGTCAGCCGCGTCCAGCTCAGGTCGGAATCCCCGGGCGAGTAGTCCCGGGCACGTTCCTTCAGCGCTACCAGCGGGCGGGCCGATGACGCCGCGTCGGTCACCCTGCGCATTGCCAGTTGTGCCAGTTCGTCGGCAGCCCGGTTGTTGGGCGCCTTGCCGGGCCACCAGATCACAACGGGGGAGTCGGGCAGCAGAAGCGGCCGGATCACCGAGGCTGGATGTGCCCCGACGGCACCGCGCATCCTGATCACGATGACCTCGCCGGGCGTTCCTTCGCCGATGTGCACTTCGGCGTCGAGTGAAGCGTTCCGTCCGCCGGCGGTGACGACCAACAAGATCCTGGACGGATGTTCCCGACCGGCCGCCATGCTGGCCTCCATGGCACTCGCGTACTCGGACTCGTCGCAGACGATGATCATGGTCAGCACCATGCCTTGCGCAGGGCTGCCGGCAGTACGTCGGGCGCGCAGCAGTTCTGAAGAGATCTTCGATGATGTGGTGTCGTCAAGGGCGATGATCATTATGGCCGCCTCCAGCTGAAGCCGTCGCGCGCCAGCATACGGTCGGCGCCCCTGGGTCCCCAGGATCCGGGTTCATAAAGCTCAGGCTGCTCCGGCAAGCTCGCCCAGTAGTCCAAGATCGGATCCAAGATCTCCCAGGACAGCTCCACCTCCTCGTGCTGCGGGAACAGCGGCGGATCGCCCAGGAGCACGTCCAAGATCAGCCGTTCGTACGCCTCAGGTGAGGACTCGGTGAATGAGCCGCCGTACGCGAAATCCATGTTGACTTCGCGGATCTCCATCTGAGTGCCCGGCACCTTGGCACCAAACCGCAAAGTGACGCCCTCGTCCGGCTGGATCCGCAGCACGATGGCGTTGTAGCCCAGCTCCTCGGTATCGGTCTTGCTGAAAGGCAGGTGTGGCGCGCGCTTGAAGCCGAGCGCGATTTCGGTCACCCGACGGGCGAGGCGCTTCCCGGTGCGCAAGTAGAACGGCACGCCGGCCCAGCGCCGGTTCTCGATGTTGATGCGGATTGCTGCGTAGGTCTCGGTCCGCGAGTCTGCCGGAATCCGATCCTCCTCCAGATACCCCTTGACCCTTTCGCCACCGGCCCAACCGCCTGCATACTGCCCGCGCGCGGTGTGCAGATCCATTCGCACCGGGGGTCGAGCAGCAGCGAGCACTTTCTGCTTCTCGACCCGGAGCTGGCTTGCTTCGAAGGAATTGGGTTCCTCCATGGCTGTCAACGCCAACAGCTGCAGCAGGTGGTTCTGAATAACGTCGCGAGCGATGCCGATGCCGTCAAAGTAACCGGCACGGCCGCCGATCCCGATGTCCTCGGCCATCGTGATCTGGACGTGGTCGACGTAGTTGTTGTTCCACACTGGCTCGAACAGCTGGTTCGCGAATCGCAGCGCCATCATGTTCTGCACGGTTTCTTTGCCGAGGTAATGATCGATGCGGAATACCGAGGAGGCGGGGAAGACGCTGGAGACGATGCGGTTCAGCTCCCGGGCGCTCTCCAGGTTGTGGCCGAACGGCTTTTCGATCACCACCCTGCTCCACCGCCCCGGCAGCTCCTCGGCCAGTCCGTGAGAGCGGAGCTGATCGACGACCGTCTGGAATAGTCCTGGCGGGATCGACAGGTAGAACGCGTGGTTCCCGCCGGTACCGCGGGCCTCGTCGAGGTCGGCGATCGTCTCGGCCAGCTTGCTGAAGGCCTCCTCGTTGCCGATCTCACCTGGTACGAACCGAATGCCTTCCGAGAGCTGTTGCCACACCTCCTCTCGGAACGGGGTTCGTGCATGCTGTTTCACGGCCGCATGCACGATCTTGGCGAAGTCCTGGTGCGCCCAAGCCCGCCGCGCGAACCCAACCAAGGCGAAACCAGGCGGTAGCAGCCCTCGGTTGGCCAGGTCGTAGACCGCCGGCATCAGCTTCTTGGTGGACAGGTCGCCGGTGACGCCGAAGATCACCAGCACGCACGGGCCGGCAATCCTCGGGAGCCGTCGATCCTCAGGTTCGCGAAGCGGGTTGGGACGCATCACCGTGATCACATGCGGGTCCCTTCTGGTTCCCTCGCGCTTGAGTTGTGTCAACGAGTGTCAGCGAGCCGCCTTGGCGGCGTCCAGCTCCTGCTGAACGTCGACAACGAGCTCGTTCCAGGACGCTTCGAACTTCTCGACGCCCTCCTTCTCCAGCACGTCGACCACGTCGTCGTAGGAGATGCCGACTCTCTCCAGGTCGTCGAGCACCTGCTGCGCCTCAGCCTTGGTCCCGCTCACCATGTCGCCGCGCAATTCGCCGTGATCAGCGAAGGCCATCATGGTCTTCTCCGGCATGGTGTTGACGGTGTTCGGTACCACCAGCTCTGTGATGTACATCGTGTCCGAGTAGTCAGGGTTCTTGACGCCGGTGGATGCCCACAATGGGCGCTGTCGAGTGGCACCTTTGGCCTCCAGGGCGGCGAACCGCTCACCGCTGAACTGCTCTTCGTAGAGCGCGTACGCGAGCCTGGCATTCGCGATGGCGGCCTTGCCGCGCAGCGCCAGCGCCTCGTCCGAGCCGATAGCCTCAAGCCGCTTGTCGATCTCGGTATCCACGCGGGAGACGAAGAAGGACGCTACGGAGTGGATCTTGCTCAGGTCGTGGCCGACCTCTGCTGCCCGCTCCAGCCCGGTCATATATGCGTCGATCACCGCGCGGTAGCGCTCGAGTGCGAAGATCAACGTCACGTTCACGCTGACACCCTCCCCGGTGACCGAGGTGATCGAGGGCAGGCCGGCCTTGGTCGCAGGGATCTTGATCAGCACGTTGGGCCGGTCGACGACCTTCCAAAGATCCGTGGCCTGGGCGGTGGTGGCTTCGGTCTCGTTCGCCAGATCTGGATCGACCTCGATGGAGACGCGGCCGTCGACGCCGTTGGTTGCCTGGTAGGTGTCGGCCATGATGTCACACGCGTTGCGTACGTCGTCGGTGGTGAGCACCTTGATGGCGTCGTGGAGGTCTGCGTCGCGCGCCGCAAGCTCCTTCACCTGCTCGTCGTACATGTGGCCCTGGGCCAGCGCCGCGGCGAAGATCGTCGGGTTCGTGGTGACGCCGGCGACGGAGTAGTTGGACACCAGGTCGGCCAAGTTGCCCGAGGTGATGCGCTCGCGAGACAGGTCGTCCAGCCAGATGGAGACGCCGGCGTCTGCGAGGGCCTTGAGCCGTTCGTTCATGATCAGTTCTCCTGGATGAGTGGGTGGTGGCGTCAGCTGGGCTCAGCTGATCGTTACGCCCGGATGGGTCTCTACGTCTGCGGGACCTCTGGGCCCGCTGGCTGCCGGATGCGTGGGTGCGGTAGTGCCCGTTGTCGCATCGAGGCTCTCTTGTGCGGCTGCGACGACCGTTTCAGGTGTGAAACCAAACTTCTTGAACAGCAGACTGCCGGCCGCGCTCGCTCCGTAATGATTGATGCTGATGATCCGCCCGGCGTCACCGACGAGGTCACGCCAACCGATGCCGACCCCGGCCTCGATCGAGACTCGCGCCCTGATCTCGGGCGGGATGACGGAATCCCTATAGCCCTGGTCCTGCTCGTCGAACCACTCCCGACATGGCATCGACACTACTCGCGTCTTGATCCCCTGCTCGGCGAGCAGCTCCTGGGCTGCGACGACGTACTGCACCTCCGAGCCGGTCCCGATCAAGATCACGTCTGGGGTTCCGTCGCAGTCTTTGAGGATGTAGCCGCCTTTGGCTACCTCCGAGGTGTCGGCGAAGCCGTCTTCGCCACGCGGGAAGATGGGCACGGCCTGTCGGGTGAGGGCGAGCCCGGCTGGCCGGTCGTTGTTCTTCAAGATCGCCGCCCATGCGGCCGCGGTCTCGTTGGCGTCGGCCGGCCGGACCATATCGAGCCCAGGGATGGCCCGCAATGCTGCGAGATGTTCGATTGGCTGATGGGTGGGGCCATCCTCGCCCAGACCGATCGAGTCGTGAGTCCAGACGTAGATCACCGGTAGTTCCATCAGTGCCGCAAGCCGAACCGCAGGCCGCATGTAGTCGCTGAACACCAAGAAGGTGCCGCCGTACGGCCGTAAGCCCCCGTGCACCTTGATGCCGTTCAGAATCGCACCCATGGCGTGTTCGCGGATGCCGAAATGCAGCACCCTGCCGTAGGGGCCACCGCGAAACAGCCGGCTCTGCCGATCTTGCGGCAGGAAGCTTGGTTCACCTTCAGGCGTGGTGTTGTTGGATTCCGCGAGATCGGCCGAGCCGCCCCAGAGCTCAGGCAACTTGGGCGCGATCGCGCTAAGCACCTTTCCCGAGGCCGCCCGGGTTGCAATGCCTTTGGGATCTGCAGACCAGCTGGGCAGCGCATCCTCCCAGCCAGGGCTGAGCTCGTTCTTGATCAACCGCTCGTGCAGCGCCTTGCGCTCGGGATTGTCCGCGGCCCAGCTGTTGTAGGCCTGCTGCCAGTCCTGCTCAGCTTGCGCTCCGCGCTCGATCAGCTTGCGAGTGTGTTTGATGACGTCATCGGCAACTTGGAAGGTCTTGTCCGGGTCGAAGCCGAGCACCTCCTTGGTGGCGGCCACTTCCTCCTCACCCAGCGCGGCGCCGTGGGCCTTGCCCGTGCCTTGGAGCTCCGGTGCCGGCCAGCCGATGATGGTCTTCAGGCAAATGAAGCTCGGCCGATCTGTGATTGTCTTGGCCACCTCGAGAGCCTCAGCGAGCGCAGCGACATTCTCCCGATAGTGATGCGCGTCGCCATGGGTCCAATCCACGGTTTGCACGTGCCAGCCGTACGCGGCGTAGCGAGCAGGGGTGTCCTCGGTGAGGGCGATATTCGTGTCGTCCTCGATCGAGATGCGGTTGCTGTCATAGATCAGGGTGAGATTGCTGAGCCGCTGCGTGGCCGCCAGCGACGACGCCTCGGACGAGATGCCCTCCTCAATGTCGCCATCTGAGGCGAGGCAGTAGATGTGGTGATCGAATACCGAGGTCCCCGGCGCGGCATCCGGATCGAGCAATCCGCGCAGCCGGCGAGCCGACATCGCCATCCCCACCGCGTTGGCAATGCCTTGGCCGAGGGGCCCAGTGGTGACCTCAACTCCCTTGGTGTGCGCATATTCCGGGTGGCCAGGCGTCTTCGATCCCCAGAATCGGTAGGACTTGATGTCGTCAAGTTCCAGCCCGAAGCCGCCGAGGTAGAGCTGAATGTAGAGTGTCAGGCTGGTGTGTCCGCAGGACAGCACGAATCGGTCTCGCCCGGGCCAATGCGGGTCGCTAGGGTTGTGCCGCATCACCTTCTGGAACAGCAGATACGCGACCGGTGCCAGGCTCATTGCCGTGCCTGGATGGCCATTGCCAACGTTCTGGACTGCATCGGCGGCCAGCACGCGTATGGTGTCGATGGCCTGGTAATCGATCTCGGTCCACCCCTCAGGGAGAACCGCGTCTGAGATGTCGGTATCAGTCACACTCACGCGCCAGAAGATCCTTCCAAGACGGCTCTGCGGGCTGGTAGTGGGCAGCCCGGACAATGCGAGCCTATCGGGGGCGAGTCGGCTGGGCATATAGGGTCAGGCCGGCGAACTGCACCTTGCGCTTGAGGATCCAAGAAGTGCACGTGGTGAGTGTCAATTGCAGCGCCGGGCCCTAGACTCAGCCTCGGTGACTGCGCTTTCTACGGCACTGCTCGCGCGACCGAGGCTCGCAGTGCGGAGGGTGGGCGTCGCCGGGGACCAGAGTCGCCTCAACAGTGAGTGAGTAGAACCTGTGACGAGCATCGACGCGCCAGGTCGGGTGACCGCCGACGACGACCGCGTAGCCCGTGTTGATCTTGCGGTGCGAGCAGTTCACCGCAGTCGTCAGCTGAGCCATGTTCGCCACGTTGCCGCCGCATATCTGGGACTCACCAAGCCTCGGATCATCGAGCTCCTCTTGGTGACCACCGTGCCGGCGATGTTTCTCGCAGCGGGTGGAGTCCCGCCCCTCAAGGTCGTGCTGACCACCATGGTCGGCGGCTGCTTGGCCGCGGCCAGCGCCAACGCCTTCAACTGCGTGCTCGACCGCGACATCGACGAACGGATGCGACGTACCCGTCGCCGTCCGCTGCCACGACACGCCGTCGGCCCGGTGGGTGCGACGGTGTTCGGAATGATCTTGGGGATCGCGGCGACGCTGTGGCTTGGCTACCTCGTCAACTGGCTTTCTGCGGGCCTCGCGCTGGGCGCAAACGCGTTCTACATCGGGGTTTACACGCTCTGGCTGAAGCGGCGCACCCCGCAGAACATCATCTGGGGCGGGATCGCGGGCTGCTTTCCACCACTGATCGGCTGGACAGCGGTGACCGGCAGCCTGGCGCTCACTCCATTCGTGATGTTTCTCATCGTGTTCTTCTGGACGCCTCCACACACCTGGGCGCTCGCCATGCGCTATCGCGAGGACTATGCCGCGGCGAACGTGCCGATGCTGCCAGTTGTCCGATCAGCCCCAGCGGTGGCCCGCCAGATCCTGATGTACTCGGTTGTGACAGTGCTGGTATCGCTGGTGCTGTGGCCAGTTGCGCACACTGGCTGGCTCTATCCAACCGTCGCAGTGATCCTCGGCGTTGCGCTGCTGTGGCAGTCCGGCCTGCTGCTGGCTCGGGCACAGCGCGGTCTGACAGACGCGGCATTGCAGCCGATGCGGCTTTTCCACTGGACGAACTCCTACCTCGCGCTGCTCTTCGTCTCGGCCGCGGTCGACACCCTGCTGCGCTAATGACGGCATCACCGGCCAAGCGAGGCGGACATCCGTCGTCGCAGCGGCGGCATCCCGGCAATCGCGCGCAAGACGGTGCGGAATGCGCCGCGAGCGATCCGGTTGGCCGATCCAGCCTGTCGCGCGTTCCTTAGCGACTGTTTCACCGCGGCGAAGCCGTAGTCACGCATCCGCTGTTCATACTCGTGCAGCGCCGGCAGCAGCTCCTGCTCCCCATTCGCAACAGCGATCAGCTGACGGCGCAGCAGGTCGGCGTCGCGCAGCGCCGTGTTGGCGCCGATGCCAGCCATCGGCGTCATGTTGTGGATGGCGTCGCCGACCAGGGTCACGCGGCCGGTCCGCCACGGGTCGACGGGCGTCGCGCTGCGGACCCGGATCGCGTTCACAGTCGCTGGGTTGGAGCCGCCAATCAACGCACGCAGTGCGGGCGCCCAACCGCTGGTCCGGTTGAGCACGACGCCTTTCAGGTCGGCGCCGCTCAGGGTGTCGGCGTCCGCCGGGAGACGGCTGGCCGCGTCGGCGTACGCCCAGAACGTGTAAGCAGTTGCGTTGTCGAGCAGGAACTCGGGCGGCGGGGCCTCGTCGACGATGGTCTGGTGATCGGGCTGCCAGACCGCGGTAAGGAGGAAGCCGCCGTCGGCTGGGATGACGATGTTGACGTCCTCGCGGAGAGTACGCGGCAGGTCGGCTCCGTCTAGGCGGTGCTTGCCGGCGACAGCCAGGATGCCGGTATCGATCCGCTGTGCGTGGGGGAGCAGCTGCTGTCGTACCCGGGAATTGGCCCCGTCGGCGCCGATCAGTATGTCCGCCGTGGCGGATGTGCCGTCGGAAAAGTGCGCCGTGACCCGCTCGTCGGCGCCGATCTCGTATCGCTCGAAGGCCTTGCCCAGGCGCACGACATCGTCAAGGTCAGACAGCAGCACCTCACGCAAGCTGATCCGGCTGGCGCCGTAGTGCGCGTCAGCCGGGTCGGCTTCGGGAAGAATCTCTGCACCGGTGAACCGCACCAGGTCGTCCAGCTGTTCGGTGGCGAAGCCGATTCCGCCTTCATTCAGCGAGACGGAGTCGAGAAACCGCTGCCAGATGGCTGGCGGCAGACAGTCGTGCAGCGCGCGGCTGCCATGCGGGTTGATATGGATGCGGTAGCCCTGCAGCCAGTCGGTGCGGACCTTGGTGCGCTCGTAGACGGTTACCGGTATTCCGGCGTGGCGGAGACCCTGCGCGAGGCACAAGCCGCCGATGCCGCCGCCGATGATCATGATGTGGAGCTGCTGCGGAATAGTCATACCCCCAAGTCTCATGCAGATATAGTATTTAGTCAAGTAAACACATGATTAAATCATATGATCAGCTGACAATGTTAAGGTAGTAGTCATGAGCCAGCCCCGCCGGTCGCCACGCGCTCAGGACCGCAAACGTGACCCCGAGCGCACGCGCGAGCGCATCCTCGACGCCGCGGTGGTCGAATTCGGCGAGCACGGATTCGCTGGCGCCCGGATCAGCGCGATCGCTCGTCGAGCCGGCGTCAACGAGCAGTTGATCTCGTACTACTTCGACAGCAAGGAGGGCCTTTACGGAGCGCTCCAGCAGCGCTGGCAGCTGATCAGTGCCGGCGCGAGCCGACCGGAGCTGCCGATTGCCGAGGTGGTCGCTGCGTTTCTACGGCTCAGCATCGAGCAGCGGTCCTTCGCTCGGCTGCTGGCTTGGGACGGCCTGGCCCACACCGGCAGCGATGCAGTAGAGCCGGACGAGTACTTCACCGAGATGGTTGAGGAGCTGCGGCGTCGGCAGCAGGCGGGCGAGCTGGCCGATGACCTGGATCCGGCGTACGTCCTGCTGATCCTCTTCGCTGCCGCGCTCGCCCCGACGGTGATCCCGCAGATCGCCCGGCGCCTCACTGGCCTCTCAGCCGACTCGCGCACGTTTCAAGCGGCCTACGCCGAGCAGCTGCGGCATGTCGTCGAACGGCTGGCCGACTAGGTTTGCCTGATCGTTTCCGTACGCTGAACCCGTGGTGCAGTCGGTGGAACTGACGCTGGATCCGTCAGCCGAGGCGGCGGTTGTTGCCCAGTGGGATCGGCTGGCTGCAGCCGGCCTGACCAAGCCACACGGCCATCACGTGCCCCACATCACTTTGTACGCCGCCGATGCCATCCCGGTGTCAGCGGAGCCGCTGCTTCGCGAGATCGTGCGGGAGCTCGATTTGACCGTACGCATCGGTGCCCTGATGATCTTCGGTCCACGCCACGGCAGGTGCATCCTCGTGCGGCACGTGCCGGCGTCGGCCGAGCTCCTTGAACTGCAGCAGCGGGTCGCGACGGCGTGTGAAGCGGATTCGGCGGGTCAGTTCGGACGTGGGCGCTGGAGTCCGCACGTGACGCTGGCACGAGGGGTGGCCGCCGAGCAACTTGGGGCTGCGGCGAGAACGCTCGGTAGATCGGCTAAAGACGTTGTCTCGCGGATCCGGCAGTGCCGACGGTGGGACGGCAATCGACGTACCGCGTGGTGGCTGACCAACCCGGAATAACAGACCTACGTCGCCGCAGCAACGAATGCCCGGAAGATGCCGTGCTGGATCGGATCGGTGTCGGCCAAATCCTCCAGATGCCATTGCAGGCCTAAATACCAGCCCTCATGCCCGGCCAGGGTGACCGCCTCGATAGTGCCGTCGGCTGCGTGGGCCGCAGCCACCAGCTTGTCCCCGAGCAGGGCGATGCACTGGTGATGCGAGCACGAGATGGTGATCCGATCATCGGCAACCACCTCGCGCAGCGGCGAGTCGGCGTCCAGTTCGACGTCGTGCACAAAGTGCCGGTGGTCCCGGCCGATCTCCTCGGTCATGTCCTGTACCAGGGTGCCGCCGAGCGCCACGTTGACCACCTGGTTCCCGCGGCAGATGGCGAGCAACGGAATCTTGTCTTGGATAGCCCAACGGGCCAGCGCGAGGTCGAAGGCGTCCTGAGTCTCGTCCACGCCGTACAGCGTCGGATGAGGTTGCTGTCCATACCAACGCGGCGACAGGTCACCGCCGCCCGGCAGCAAGATCGCATCGGCCATCCAGAGCCGTTGTGCCAGCGCGTCGATGGAAGGTTCCTGTCCTGAGGGGTGCACGACGAGCGGCTCGCCACCAGCGTCCCAGACGGCCTCGAGCAGCTTAGTGGCGGCGACCTCCGCCCGGTAGCGCAGCGCGCTCGCGGTGGCGGAGAACCGCGCCGGGATGATCACCATCGGGCGGGCGTCAGCGGGTCGTTCAGCCATCGTCCTCGGCAGCACTGTGCATTGACGGCTGCTCGGCGGTCAGCGGCTGCAGGTGGGTACGCCGCGGTTGCGGAAAGCCGCCCTCGGGACGGTCGAACCACAAGTGCACCTGGCCAGTACCGACGGAGTTCTCGTACTCGCCGTACTGTCGGGCGCTGGCGCGGCAGTCGCCCTCGCCGATGGCGCCGATCATCATCAGGTAGTGGCCGAAGCGCGCCTCCGGCTTGAAGCGGTAGAACTTCGGCATCGATTCCAGCACGCGGGCGTGGTCGCCTGCAGCGAACCATTGGATGCGCTCGAAATCCGCAGCGGCGGCCTCTGGCGTAAAGATGTGCTCGATCTCTGCTGCTTCGTGGTCGCGCAACTGCTGCAACGGCCAGAAGGTATGCGACAGCGCGCCGGATGCAACGAGCACGACCTTCCGACTCGACTCAGCGATCGCGTCGCCGAGTGCGCGGCCGAGCCGTAGGTTGTCCTCGGTCTCGGCGGTCTGGCACACCCCGATCGAGACCCAACGCTTGTCGGGCAGGCCCTGACCAAGGAACTCCCACAAGTTCGTGGTGGCATAGAAGATCGGCAGATGATCATCATCGATCGCCGTGATCCAGGTGCCGTGCTGATCGGCCTTGGAAGCGATGAGGTGGGCGAGCGCGGGGTCGCCGTGGAAGTCATACGGCCGCTGGGACATACCGCGCGGCAGCTTCTCGGAGGTGAACAGGCCACTGCGGCGCTCGTGCGCGGTGACGACGAACTCGACGGTAGTTGCCCAATGTGAGTCGAGCACCACCACGGTGTCGTAATCCAGGGTTTCGAAGACCTCCTTCCGCAGCTGCTGCAAACCCGCGACCAACGTGGTGTCGTTGCCATGGTTCAGCTGCCGGCGCGTCGACTCGGGCAGCACGATCGTGGGAACATGCGCGAGCAGGCCCGCGCCTACAACTTCACCCATCTGGCTCGGCCGAGCGCCGCGACACGGAGAGCAGCACATTGGTGGTCGCCGCGATGGCTAGCGAAGCGCCGAGTAGGTGGAGCGCGACCAGCCATATCGGCAGCCCCAGCTGGTACTGCGCCACACCGATCCCCACCTGCACCATCTCGACCAGCAGCAGCAACAGCACAGCCCTACTGCGCAGCAGCAAGAAGCAGACCACGCTCGCGGCGACGGTCGCGTAGACCATGCTGGTGTGTAGGCGGGTCAGCAGCATCCCATCGAGGCCGTTCCGCGGCGCATTCTCATCGCCGGCGTGCGGCCCGCTGCCCGTCACCAAAGTGCCGAACCAGACCGCCAGCCACATCAAGACGAACGTCACCCGGGTGGCGACGAGTGACACCGCCGATACACCCGCGGGTGTGAAGTGCCAGGTCTTCCGCACCAGCCAGACTGCGAGCGCGATCAGAACCATCGACAGCAGCAAATGCAGCCCCACCACGTACGGATTGAGCTGGGTGAGCACGGAAATCCCACCGATGACGCCCTGCAGCGGAATGCCGAGCGCGAGGCCGGCAGCCAGCCAACGCAGGTCGCGCCGCGGTCGCCCATCCTCCCGGTAAAGCACGGCACTGACAAAAGTGAGCGCCGCCGCGAGGACGAGTACCAGGGTGAAGAGCCGGTTCCCGAACTCGATCGCTCCGTGGATGCCGAGCTGAGGATGGGAGACGTAGGAGTCCTCGGTACATCTGGGCCAGGTCGGGCACCCGAGCCCGGAGCCGGTCAGCCGGACAAGACCGCCCGTCACCACGATCAGGATGTTCATCACCAAGGAGACGACTGCCCAGCCCCGCAACGCAGACGGCCCACGTACGATCCGTAGAACCCGGGGCAGCGGGCCGCCGCTCCGGGCTACTTCGGGTTCGGTGGGCAGCTGCTTCACGACGTCCATCGAAAGCCCTTCCACGCGGCGAGGCCAGCGGCCACGAGCCAGGCTAACAAGACCAGCACCGGCCAGCCCAGAAGTTGCCCAGTCGCTGCCGCTCGCAGTCCCTCGCCCAGTGCCGCAGTGGGCAGCGCCTCGATCACCGGACGCAGCACGGCAGGATAGCGTTCCAGAGGGATGATGAGCGCTCCGCCGATGACCAAGATCACGTAGATCAGATTGGCCAGGCCCAGTGTGGACTCCGCGCGGAGTCGACCCGCGAGCAGCAGGGCGAGACACACGAACGTGGCCGTTGCCAAGATCACCACGACGACCGCCAGCACCGCTGACAGGGGTGTGAACGCGGGTCGCCAGCCGAGGGCGAGGGCAGCACCGGCCAAGATCAACAACTGGCCGAACATGATCATGATCACGGCCAGGGCCTTGCCGGCGAGCAGGCCCGGCTTACCTAGCGGTGTTGTCGCCAGCCGCTCCAACACTCCGTAGCGCCGTTCGAAAGCAGTGCTGATCGCTACCGAGGTGAACCCTGAGGACCACACTGCCAACGCGAGCACCGACGGCCCAAGCAACGCAAGATTGCCCATGGAGGCGCTGGCGAACCGGCCGGCTACCAGGATCGCCAGCGGGATCACCAGTGCCAAGAGCAGTTGCTCTGCATTGCGGATGAGAAGTCGCGCTTCGATAAGTCCGTGCCGCATGATCCGTTTGGCGGGCGGTGCGGGCGCGGGTGCGGGGGAGAGGTCCAGCGCAGTCACGATGCTGCCCTGGCACTGGTGTGGGTCAGGAACACGCTCTCCAGACTTCCGCCAGACTTGGTGAGCTGACGCACGGTGCCAGAGATCGCGACTCGGCCGCGGTCCACGATGAAGACCTGGTCGGCGAGGGCCTCGGCTTCATCCATGGCATGCGTGGTCAGCAGCATGGTGACACCGCTCGCGCGGAGCTCCCGCAGCAATAGCCACGTGGCGCGTCGAGCATGCGGGTCCATGCCGGCTGTTGGTTCGTCGAGGAAAACCAGCTCGGGTCGCCCAACGAGCGCCCCAGCCAGGTTGACGGCCTGTTGCTGGCCGCCGGAGAGGCGGCGATACGGGGTTCTCGCGCACTCAGTGAGGCCCAGCCGCTCGACCAGCGCCGGCACGGGCAGCGGATTGGCGTACAAACCGGCGAGATAGCGCAAGAGCTCGATTGCCCTGATCCCTGACCAGGAACCAGCACTCTGGGGCATCAGCCCAATGCGGCCGGCCAGCATTCGCGAGCCAGCTGGCAGCCCCAGCACGCTCACTGTTCCCTTGAATGGCCGAATGAGGTCGGTACAACAGCGGATCAGGGTTGTTTTGCCCGCGCCATTGGGGCCGAGAATAGCGGTCAGCGCGCCCGTCTTCGCTTCCAGCGTAAGCCCGTCGAGGACGGCACGGCCACCGAGTCTGACGACCAGGTCGACTACCCGCACAGCGCTGTCGGGACTGGACACCGATGAATTCTAGTGGGTGGTTCAGGCCAAGATGGTGCGCGAGAGATAGGGGTTGCGGAAGATGCCACGGGGGTCGTACGCCTCGACGAGCTGGCGGAAATCCGCGAGCCGCGGGTAGAGCTCCGACCATTGGTGGGCGTCGCCGAAGACTTTTGCCCAGTGCGGCCTCGGGTGGAAGGGCTGCAAAGCTGCCTCGATGGACCTAACGAGTGCGTTTACGGCCGCGGCGTCGGGTTGCCAGGTGAAATGGACCCCGAACACATTTCGTTCATAAGCCGGGCTGAGCCAGAGCTCGTCGGCTGCGACGGTCCGAATCTCGCCACTCTTCACTACGGGCGCAATGGCGTGTCCGAGCCCGCGCAACGCTTCGATGGCCGAACTGGCATGTCTGCGGTCCAGCAGATACTCACTCTGGATTTCCGCGCCGCTACTCGGGGTGAACTCGAGCAGGAAGTGGGGCAGCCGCTCGTACCACGGACCGGGTTCGCCGAGTTGGGGCGTGCAATGCAGCGGATCGTTGCCCCGCGTCATATGCAGCTTCTCGGTCGCAGCCCGCGCACCGAACAACTCCGACGGTGGCTTCGCCGATCGGTCATCGTCCACGCGCGACTTGGCCCAGATCATGTCGACGTCGTCGCCAGCAAAATCAGTGATCACGCTGACGCTGTAGCCGGCGCCCATCACCTCCTCGAACGAGCCGGTTAGCTGGTCCCACGGCAAGTGTTCATAGATCACCTGGCGTACCTCAAAGGTGGGCTCAATGGCGAGCGTGAGCTCGGTGACCACACCCAGCGCGCCCAAGTGCACAACAGCTCCTGCGAACGTGGGCTCGGTGTGATCCATTTGCACCTGATCGCCGGTGCCGGTGATCAAGCTCATCCCGGTTACCGCAGAGGCCAGGGACTGATTGGCGTTGCCAGATCCATGAGTGGCGGTGGCGACCGAGCCAGCGACCGTAATGTGCGGCAGAGACGGCAGATTGCTCAGCGCCCAGCCAGACTCGTGCAACTGCCGCGCCAGGTCGCCGTAGCGCATACCTGCTGGAACCGAGACAGTTCGAGCGTCCTCATCGATGATCACATTTCCCGGGAAGGCCTCGAGCGAGATCAGCCCAGCGGCATCGGAGATGTCGTTGAACGAGTGGCGCGAGCCGAGCGCGTGCAGCGATGAGCTTGTTGTCTCGATCAGCCGTTGCAGCTCAGCAATCGTGCGCGG
>DATLPF010000018.1:0-3271 GCA_035535875.1 Propionibacteriaceae bacterium | reverse complement strand
GCGTCGACGATGGCTCGGTCGCCCTCGCCGAAGAATCGCTGACCGACCGGATCGTTGTCGGAGCGTTGGGTGTGTTCACCCCACGGCCGAGCGAGTCGCCCCTTAGCCAGAGGGCTCCAGGGCACACTGCCGACGCCCTGGTCGGCGAGCAGCCCAAACATCTCGCGCTCTTCCTCGCGCTGCATCAGGTTGTAGAGGTCTTGCATGGACACGAACTTGGTCCAGCCGCGGAGCTCGGCGGTGTACTGCATCTTCGAGAACTGCCAGGTCGACATCGACGAGGCGCCGACATAGCGAGCCTTGCCGGCCCGGACGACATCGTGCAGGGCTTCCAGGGTTTCCTCGATCGGTGTGTTCGGATCGAAGCGGTGGATCTGGTAGAGGTCCACGTAGTCGGTGCCCAGGCGGGTGAGTGAGGCGTCGATCTGTTCCATGATGGCCTTACGCGACAAGCCGGATCCGCCCGCGCCCTCGTGCATTGTGAAGTGCACCTTGGTGGCCAAGACGATGTCCTCCCGACGGCTGTACTTCTTGATCGCTCGACCGACGATTTCCTCAGAGCTGCCCAGCTGGTAGACGTTGGCGGTGTCCCAGAAGGTGATGCCGAGCTCGACCGATTGCTTGAAGAACGGTCCGGCGTCCTCCTCTCCCAAAGACCATTCGCTGAATCCCCGTGACTCACCGAAGCTCATGCAGCCGAGCGCGATCCGGCTGACTTTCAAACCTGACTTGCCCAGGCGGATGTATTCCATGTCGTTCTTCCTTGTCCTGGCCTGACTTAGAGGTTAGGAGCGCCTCGCCGGCGGCGTACAGAATGGCTCCTCGCATGTCCTCTAGCCAACACCAGCCGTCGCTGCTCAGGGAGACCCTGCTGATCCAGGTACTGCCAAGTCCTCCCTCCGCGCCCCAGATCGCCGTAACGTCGCACTGTGGACAACCGCAACGAGATCAGTGACTTCCTGACGTCCCGACGGGCCAAGATCACGCCCGAGCAGGCCGGTCTGCCGGCCTACGGCGGCCGGCGCCGGGTTTCTGGGCTACGCCGCGAAGAGGTTGCCCTGCTCGCCGGGATCAGCGTCGACTACTACACCCGACTGGAACGCGGCGACCTCAAAGGCGTATCCGACAGCGTGCTCGACGCTATCGCTTCCGCGCTCCACCTTGACGAGCCCGAACGGGCCCACCTGAACAACTTGGCCCAAGTCGCGAACAGCTCCCAGCGCGTACGCCGCCGGCCACGGCAGGATGGACTGCGGCCAACAGTTCAACGCATTCTCGACGCCATGACCGGCGCGCCCGCGTACGTTCGGAACGGTCGGCGGGACATTCTCGCCGCAAACGCGCTCGGCTACGGGCTCTACTCCGAACTCTACCTCGACCCAGCTAGACCGGTGAACGTCGCCCGGTTCGTCTTCCTCGCCCCGCAAGCCCACACGTTCTTCATCGACTGGCCCACGGCAGCAAACGACATCGTCGCCGCCCTGCGCACCGAGGCGGGCAAGAACCCCCACGACCGTGGGCTATCCGACCTCGTCGGGGAGCTGTCCACCCGAAGCGAAGAGTTCGCCACCCGATGGGCCTCGCAGAACGTACGGTTCCATCGCAGCGGGCTCAAAGACATTCACCACCCGATCGTGGGAGACCTCCATCTGAGCTTCGAGGTTATGGACCTCCCAGCCGATCCGGGCCTTTCCCTCGTCATCTACAGCGCCGAACCCGGCTCCGCCTCTCAGGATGCCCTGTACCTACTCGCCAGCTGGACCGTTTCGGACGAGCAGTCGACAGCCGCGAACGAGCCTTCCAGCGCGACAGCCGTCACTGACCGAGAAACCGCATGACCGATCCACGTCCGCGTCACGTCCTCGTGCCGGACGATCTCGGTTCACTCGAGCCGAGCACCCCACCCCTTGATCGTCAGGAGAACACATGGAGGTCCAGGCCCAGCCGGGCACATGGCTCATCACCGGATGCTCCACCGGACTAGGTCGCGCCCTCGCCGAGGCCGTCCTTGCCGCAGGCCAGAATGCCGTCGTCACCGCCCGCGACGCCGGGAAGGTCGCCGACCTTGCCACAAACAACTCGGACCGCGTCCTGCCACTCGCGCTCGACGTCACCGACAGCACCCAGGTCACGGACGCGGTCAGTCAGGCCGAGGAGAAGTTCGGCCACATCGACGTCCTCGTCAACAACGCCGGCTACGGCTACCGCGCGGCCGTAGAGGAGGGTGACGAATCCGACATCCGCCAACTGTTCGAGACTCAGTTCTTCGGTGCGGTCGCGATGATCAAGGCCGTGCTCCCCGGGATGCGTGCCCGCCGCTCAGGCGCAATCGTCAACATTTCCACGATCGGTGTTCAGATCATGCCCGCGGGATCCGGCTATTACGCTGCGTCGAAAGCGGCGCTCGAAGCCATGTCCGGTGCGCTGCACGGCGAGTTGAAGCCGCTCGGAATCTCCGTCACTGTCATTGAGCCTGGCGGCTTCCGCACCGACTTCGCGGGCCGCTCGCTGACCCAGTCGAGCACGATCATCGACGACTATGCCGCGACCGCCGGCAAACGCCGCAAGGAACACGACACCGCGCATGGCACCCAGCCCGGCGACCCGGCCAAGGCAGCCAAGGCCATCATCGCCGCCGTCGAGTCTGACGAGCCGCCCGCATTCCTGCTGCTGGGCAACGATGCCCTCAACACCTACCGCAGGATCAATGAAGCCACACTCGACACCATCAACAAGTGGGAGCACCTCAGCACAAGCACCGACATCGACGCCTGAACTGAACCACTCAGCGGCCGGATGCTGGGGGACGGTGAGCCCTCGCACTGGCGCGCCGACCGCGGCGGCCTTCGCCAGTTCGTGCATGTCGCCATCGCGGCGTCATCCCATCGGCGTTGGAGTGGGTGCGCGTGAACCAAGTCAGCGGTCGAACCTCTCGGCCGGCTGGCTGCCGATGATTGCAATAGATTGACTAGCGCGGACTATTCCCCTGGATCGCGTTGACCTGAATTAGGGCTTTGCTCGATAGTGGACAAAAGCGGGGATTGTGTCTGATGTATCCGAGGAGGGGACCATGAGCTCCACTGCCTACCCACTTGCCGTCGCCTACCCACTTTCCGTGCGAGGCTCTTTGGACCAGCCCAGCCGGGCGTTGTGGCTGATCAAATGGTTACTGCTGATCCCGCACTACATCATTCTGGCTTTCTTGTGGCTCGCGTTCTGGATAGTCACCGTGATCGCCTTCTTCGCCATCTTGTTCACCACTAGGTATCCG
>DATLPF010000017.1:0-6134 GCA_035535875.1 Propionibacteriaceae bacterium | reverse complement strand
GATCGCCCTCGATCCCGCTGTGCTCATCGCCGACGAGCCGACAACCGCACTCGACGTGACGGTTCAAGCGCAAATCATGCAGCTACTGGCGGACCTTCAGCAGGAGCGAAGGATGGGCCTCATCCTGATCACTCACGACCTCGGCGTGGTGGCCGATGTGGCGGATCGGATTGCTGTGATGTATGCCGGCCGCATCGTGGAGCAAGCCGATGCCTTCGAGCTGTATGCAGAACCGGCCCATCCCTACACGAAGGGCCTGCTCGACTCGATCCCACGGCTTGACCAGAAAGGGGAGACGCTTTCCGCGATCGGCGGCCTTCCCCCGAGCCTGACGAACATCCCCGCTGGATGCCCCTTCAATCCGCGCTGCCATTACGCACAAGACATCTGCCGTATCGACCCACCACCACCGCTGAGGGAAGTCGGCCGGCACCGGTTTGCCGCGTGTCACTTTTCCGAGCTGCTGCTGACTCACAGCCCAGAGCTTGCGGTCACCCAGACAACAGAGGAAGTGGAGGCGCATCTGGAGCTCGGACTCGACTATCCGGTGGCCGCTGGTGGGCTAGATCACGATCAAGACATGGAGCGAGGAGGTGAGCCTCGATGAGCCAGCAAGTGGCCTCCATAACTCAGGAAGTGGTCCTGAAAGCCGAGAACCTGGTGAAGCACTATCCGATCAAGGCGGGTGTTCTGCGGCGTACGGTCGGGCACGTCAATGCGGTCGACGGGGTCTCCTTCGAGCTGTACAAGGGTGAGACCCTTGGCATCGTAGGTGAATCAGGCTGCGGGAAGTCAACTTTGGGTCGGATGCTTATGCGGCTTGAAGAGCCCACCGCCGGCAAGCTCACCTTTGAGGGAGTAGACGTCTACTCCCAGAAGGGCGCTGATATGCGCCGGCTGCGGCGCGATATCCAGATCGTCTTCCAGGATCCCTACACCTCACTCAATCCCCGCATGACGGTCGGAGACATCGTCGGCGAGCCGTTCGACATCCACACTGACGTCGTGCCCAAGGGCGGACGCCGGCAGCGGGTTCAAGAGTTGCTGGAGCTGGTCGGGCTCAACCCTGAGCACATCAACCGGTACCCGCACCAGTTCTCCGGCGGCCAGCGACAGCGGATCGGCATCGCCCGGGGAGTGGCGCTGAATCCGAAGGTGATCATCTGCGACGAGCCGGTGTCGGCGCTGGACGTCTCCGTGCAGGCCCAGGTGGTGAACCTGCTGAAGGATTTGCAGGACCGGCTCGGGCTGGCGTACGTCTTTATCGCGCACGACCTGTCCGTGGTCCGGCACATTTCCGACCGGGTCGGTGTGATGTACCTCGGCAAGATCGTCGAGATCGGTGACGAGGATCAGATCTACGGCAGGCCGACCCACCCGTATACCCAAGCGCTTCTCTCCGCAGTGCCAATGCCTGATCCGACACTACGCGACGTTCGTGAGCAGATCGTGCTGATCGGCGACGTGCCGAGCCCGGCCAACCCGCCGTCGGGGTGCAGGTTTCACACGCGGTGCTGGATGGCCCAGGAGATCTGCAGCGTCGAGGAGCCATTGCTGGTCGAGCGTCCTGACGGGCAATCGGAACATGATTCGGCTTGTCATTTCGCTGAGCCTCGGGTGATCGTCGCGTGAGCTGATCTCGCTGGTGACGTAAGGCTCCAGATCGAGCATCGAGCACGGCATAAGGTTGGGGCCGTGACTTCTAACGTGACGTCCGAGCCCGGCCGGCGGCTGATGTTGGTTCACGCGCATCCCGATGACGAGACGATCAACAACGGGGCGACGATGGCGAAGTACGTGTCGGAAGGCGCGGCTGTATGTCTGGTCAGCTGCACCCTCGGCGAAGAGGGTGAGGTGCTTGTCGAAGACCTCGCGCATCTTGCGCCAGACCAGAACGACGATCTCGGGGCCCACCGCCATGGTGAACTGAAATTGGCCATGGAGACCCTCGGCGTCACCGACTTCGTTCGGCTCGGTGGCGATGGCCGATATCGGGATTCCGGCATGGCGTACGCGCCGGATGGTCGCGCCATTGCTCGGGACGTGCTCCGTCAAGGAATCTTTTGGACTGCTGACCTGCTCGAGGCTGCCAACGAGCTGGTGCCGCTGATCCGCGACCGGCGTCCACAGGTTCTGATCACGTACAACGAGATCGGCAACTACGGTCACCCAGACCACGTACAAGCCCATCGGGTAGCTATGTACGCCACTCAACTGGCAGGTGTGCGCTCCTATCGTCGCGATCTCGGCCAGCCCTGGACGGTGGCTCGGGTGTTCTGGATCACGATGAGCAGGAAGCGAATGATCACCGGCATCCAGGCGCTGCGCGACGCCGGTGACATTGAGACGTTCAAGGGCTTTGATCCGGAGGGTCCGATGTCGGTAATGCTCTCCGACGACGCTGACATCGATGTCGAGATCGACGGGCGGCGGTGGGTGGCACAGAAGATCGCGGCTATGCGGGCCCACGCAACCCAAATCACATCCGACGGTCCGTTCTTTGCTGGCGCCGAGGTGCTCGGGGATGATCGTTGGGCCCACGAGTGCTACCGCCTGGCATGTGGCGTTCCGCTTCCCGACGGCGAGGGCTGGGCCGACGACCTGTTCGCAGGGCTGAGCTAGAGCTTGTGACGAGCGCAAGCTGGCCGGAGGAGTACCCGAAGAGTGCACCGGATCTGGCTCACGGCGTCCCGGGCTCGCCGGACGCGCTACGCCATGTCATGGGCCATTTCGCCTCCGGTGTCACCGTTGCCACCGCACTCCTTCGCGGGATCAAGCACGCGATGACCGCGACGGCCGTCTGCTCGGTCTCCTTGGACCCACCGCTGGTTCTGGTATGCGTCAGCAAGTCGAGCCGCTTCCATCGTGCGATCACCGAGACCGAAAACTGGTGTCTGTCGCTGTTGACCGTCGACCAGGAGCCGGTTGCCTGGCACTTTTCCAATCGCGGGCGAGATCTGTTCAGCCAGTTCGACCACATTCCGCACAGTCCGAGCCCTTTCAGCGGGACACCATTGATCGACGGTGCAATGGCCTGGGTCGAATGCACGACGTACGGGATGCATGACGGCGGCGATCACACCATCGTGGTGGGCGAGATCGTCCGGGCCAGTGGTCTGCCTTCTGATGACGACCCAAACGCTCGGCCTCCATTGACGTACTATCGGGGGGCCTATTCCTAAACGGGCATGAGCTCGTAAGGGCGTGAGCGTATCGGGGAGGAGCAGCGCAACGCCCAGGGCGACGTCATCGTAGGTGAACGCGATGCGCGAGCGCCCGCCACCCAGTGCCATCAAATCCGAGGTAGCAGTTTGTGACCACCCAGACGCCAAGATGGGACGTCGGGCCCGATGAGACGGTCGTCGAGGACTCAGCCCGTTCAGCAGAGGAACAACCAACGGAGGGTCAACCTCCCAGGCAAGTCGACTGGCGGCTGGTCGCCGCCATCGTCGGCGGCGTCGTAGTCATCCTCGGGATCCTCTATGTCGTTAGCTATGTCGTCGCCGGTGACAAGCTCCCGAAGAAGGCTCAGATTTCCGGCGTCGCCGTCGGCGGGCTCCATCCGTCGGAGGCGATCGACAAGCTGACCGCTGAGCTCGGCGCCAGGGCAGCCGAACCGCTGAATGTCACCCTGCGAGACGATCGGGCTGACCTGAAGCCCGCAGATGCCGGCCTTTCCGTGGATTACCCGAAAAGTGTCGAGGCCGCCGGGGGAGGCAAGAGCCTGAACCCGCTGCGGATCGTCAAGGTGTTGACGGGCGGATCGGCCGTTGACGCCGTGGTCATCGTCGATGAGCCCAAACTGCAGGCCGCGGTGGGCGGGCTGGCCAAGACCTTCAATCACGCACCGGCCGACGCCGCGGTGACCTACAAAGGTACGAAGATCAAGCAGAAGACCGCCCGCGAGGGGACGACGCTGCAGCAAAATGCCGCGACTGGAATACTCAGGAGCAGCTTCTTGAACGTGACGGGTCCGATTGAGCTTCCGGCCGACGTGGCCCAGCCTGGGGTCACGGACGAGGAAGCCGACAAGGTGGTCGCTGACTTCGCCAAGCCAGCGATCGCCGCGCCCGTCAAAGTCAAGCTCGCTAACGCTGGATCATTCCAGGTGAGCCCGCGCATGCTGGCCGCCTCCATTGAATTCGCTTCTCAGAACGGCACCCTTGTTCCCGCGCTCGACGCAAAGAAGCTGCGGCGCAACGCCGAGTCCGCGATCAAGAAGGTTGAGCTCGTGGAACCCAAAGACGCCACGGTGCGGCTGGTGAGCGGCAAGCCCAAGGTGATTCCTGCGGTCAACGGGACGACCGTTGCAGCCGACGACCTGAAAAAGGTCATCGAACCGGTACTGACCAAGCCAGCGGGAGAGCGAACCGTTAGCGCCCAGCTCACCGGTGCCAAGGCAACCTTCTCTACCGCGGAAGCGAAAAAGCTTGGCATCAAGCGGGTGACAGGCAAGTTCACCACCTACTTTCCCTACCTCCCGTATCGCAACATCAACATCGGCCGGGCGGCGGCCTTGATCAACGGCACGATGCTCAAGCCAGGCGACGTCTTCTCGCTCAATAGGATCGTCGGGGAGCGAACCGAAGCCAACGGTTTCACCAAGGGCTTCATCATCAAGGGCGGCAGGTTCAAAAAGGAACTTGGTGGAGGCGTCTCGCAGAGTGCCACTACCACGTACAACGCAATGTTCTTTGCCGGACTCAAGGACGTCTTCCACAAGCCGCACGGTTTGTTCATCGACCGCTACCCGGCGGGTCGGGAGGCAACCGTCGCATGGCCTGGTGTCGACCTCAAGTTCCAGAACGACACCAAGTACGGCGTGCTGGTCCAGGCCTACATCGTGAAGGGGACGCCCACCAGGAAGGGATCCATCACGGTCAAGATGTGGTCAACCAAGACCTATGACAAGGTCGTCGCCACATCTCCGATCAAGTCGAACTTCAAGACCGGACGCGATGTGACCGATGATTCGCCGAAGTGCGAACCGAGCAGCCCGGTTCCCGGATTCACTGTCCGGTACCAGCGCCTGTTCTACAAGGACGGCTCGATCGCTCGCAGAGAGAACTTCAGCTGGACTTATGCCCCGACCGACAAGGTCACGTGCAAGAAGCCGAAAAGCCCTTAGCTTCACGCTGCGGCGAGGCATCGCGTCGGCTGCCTATCGTTCGGGCGCGAGATAGCTGTAGGAGTGATGATGGACGAAGCCGAGTTTGCGGTACGCGTCGATGGCCGGCTCATTGATCGTCGCGACTTGTACGTAGGCGTATCTCGCGCCCTGCCGAGCCGCCCAGTGCCCCAGCGCGGCCATCATCGACGCTGCCAGCCCGCGTTGCCGATGATCAGGACGGGTCCAGATCGACGCGAGCCCCAGCCAGTCCGCACTCCTGTGGCCCCGCGCGATGGCCACCAGCTCGGAGCGATCAGCTACTCGCTCACCGGCAACGGTGGCAAAAGCCCGGGGCGCGCTGCCATCCAAAATCATCCGGACGATCCTCGGATCGGCCGAGTTCGGCCGGCTGCGCTGATAGGCCTTTTCCCAATCCGGCTGCAGTCTCTCCCGCAGCTGCACCGTCGGCTGAACAGGGCGGCCATGAAGGAAGTCGGCCAACCGGCAGACGAGCACGGCTGCTGGTTGGTGGGTGGCAACCCAGCCGAGAGCTTCCAGCGCGCGTTCCTCCGGTGAATCCTCGATCACTTGAGCCATCGGAGGGATGTCGTGAGCGGCCGCGTACGCGATGATCCGCTCAACAGCCTGCTGCGTCGACACCCCTGGATCACCGACGGCGTGGCATGAGTTGGCGCGCCCAGTGAAGCCCCCGCCCGCACGCAGCGTCCACTCACCGAGAGGCTCGTGCCAGGCCAACCAACTGGGCAGCGCGTGTCGTTGCAGATCGTGAGCGGAGATCCGCCGAGGATCTCCGCCACCGCGCGCCGCGGGTGCCCGGCGGGCAGCGATGATCATGGATCTGTCGATGATCTGCGCCGGCGCATCAATGGTTGTGAGCCGGATGGTCACTGAATCAAGAGCCTCGATCCAGCCGATGACGTCGGTCGCTGCGCCGCCGGGTAACCAATATCGCACCACCCACCGCTCGTCGAGCAGCGCGCCTTCGAGCGGATCGCGTCTTCGA
>DATLPF010000016.1:0-12273 GCA_035535875.1 Propionibacteriaceae bacterium | reverse complement strand
TGGGCGATCCCAGTGTTGGAAGCGGTGACGACCGGTCTGGGCCCGGACGTGGCAAAGCCCAAGATCAACAGGTTGGTCAATGACTAATACGCCAAGGCTCGGCATCGTCGGCTTGGGCGCGCAAGGATCTGTGTACGCCGAATTGGTCTCCGACGGCTTGGTCCCCAACATGGACCTCGGTGCCATCTGCGACGGAAACCCGGCGACGCGACAGCTCGTCGAGTCGGAGTATCCCGCAGCAGCGTTCTACGACGATTATCTGACGATGCTGGAAAGCGGCAGCGTCGATGCGGTCGTCATCTGTGTGCCGTCGTACCTGCACCCGCAGATGGGAATCGACGCGCTGCAGCACGGTATTCATGTCCTGCTGGAGAAGCCTGCCGGCGTGTACACCAAGCAGGTCGAAGAGCTGAACGCGGTCGCAGCGACGAAACCGGAGTTGACATTCGCGATCATGTTTAACCAGCGCAACAACCCGCTGTACCGCAGGATCAAGGAGATCATCAGCAGCGGTGGAATTGGCGCGATCCGTCACACGAGCTGGATCATTACGACGTGGTGGCGCCCGCAGGCCTACTACGACCAAAGCGCCTGGCGGGCTACGTGGGGCGGCGAAGGCGGCGGGGTGCTTGTTAACCAGGCTCCGCATCAGCTGGATCTATGGCTGTGGATTTGTGGACTGCCACAGTCGGTGTACGCCAAGGTCGCGTACGGTTTCCGCCGCGCCATAGCGGTCGAGGACGAGGCGACCGCCATCGTGGATTATGGTCAAGGCGCCACTGGGGTCTTCATCACCGCGACTCATGATTTCGTCGGCACTGACCGATTCGAGATCCTCGGCGACAGCGGCAAGATCGTGGTCGAGAACAGCGCGACCGCCACGGTAACGCGGCTGAAGAAGCCGGAGCGTGAGCTCAGCGAGGCCGTGGATCAGCAGGACATATCGAGACTGCTAAGCGGCCGCCTTGATCTATCCCAGTACCACTCCTCGGAGATCATCGAGTCCGAGGCGCAATGGGGCGCCCAGCACGCCGGAATGCTGGAGAACTTTGCGGCCAACATTCTTGACGGCACTCCATTGATCGCACCTGGGGCGGAGGGCATCAATAGCGTCCGGCTTGCGAACGCCATCCATCTCTCCAGTTGGCAAGGTCGGGAGGTGCCCTTCGACTTCGACACTAAGGATTACTTATCCGAGCTGAATAGGCGGATCCGGGACGAGGGCCTTCTCCCCGAGCGGGCATAGCCCGGATCAAGCCAGGAGCAAGGGGCGGTTGCGAAGGCGACCGCCGTGGTTGCCTGAACCTTGGCCACAGAGCATCGCGACTAGCTCGCCGGGCCGCGATGATCAAGAACCTTGACAACGCAACAGTGGCGCAACGGGTCCGGTGTCGATTGAATGGTGACAGCACCCCAGCCAGCCAACCGCAAAGGACCTTCCATGCTGCGACCTCAAGACAGCAGTACCCGTGAGCGGAAGAGCCTGAATGGGTTGTGGCAGTTCAGACTGGACTCTGAAGGCGAGGGCCGATCGGCACGTTGGTTCAGCCGGCCATTGCCGGATTCTGGTCAGATGGCGGTGCCGGCCAGCTTCAACGACATCGCAGCCGACGCGACGGTCCGGGACTATTTCGGCGACATCTGGTACCAGACCAGTGTCTGGGTGCCGCAGGGCTGGCAGGGACGCCGCATCGTGCTGCACTTCGAGTCGGCAACCCACCGGGCGACTGTCTGGGTCAACGATGTCGAGGTGGTGTCGCACGAGGGTGGGTACACACCGTTCGAAGCCGACATCACCGACCATGTTGCCGCCGGGGAGCAGGTGCGCATCACCGCGCTGGTCAATAACACTCTGCATTGGCAGTCGATCCCACCGGGCGTCATTGAAGACACTCCGGCCGGTAAACGGCAGCGATACTGGCACGACTTTTTCAATTACGCCGGGATCCACCGGACCGTTTGGCTCTACTCCACCGATCCGACTCACATCACTGACGTCACGATCACGACCGACCTCGACGGCGATAACGGCGTGATCGGATACACGGTCGACGCGGAGGCGACCGATGATCCCGAGACAAAAGTGATCTTGCGCGATGCCGAGGGCGCGGAGGTCACAACCAACACCGGGCCGAGCGGCACATTGCGCGTGCCAAACGTGCACAAATGGGCCTTAGGAGACGGCTACCTCTACGACCTAGAGATTCAGCTGGTACGCGGGGACAACGTCGTGGACAGCTACCACCAAAGCGTCGGCGTACGCACCGTGAAGGTGGACGGGATTCGGTTCTTGATCAATGGCGAGCCGTTCTATTTCACCGGTTTCGGCAAGCACGAGGATCTGCCGGTGATCGGCAAGGGCCACAGCGACGCCTACCTCGTGCATGACTACGAGCTGCTGAAATGGATCGGCGCCAACTCGTTCCGGACGTCGCACTATCCGTACGCCGAAGATGTCCTCGACTACGCCGACCGGCAGGGCATCGTCGTCATCGACGAGACGGCTGCGGTCGGTTTGAACATGGGACTGGGTGGCGGCATCTTCGGCGGGCAGGGCTATCAGACGTTCTCGCCAGAGACCGCCAACGACGCAACCCGAGAGGTGCACGCGCAGGCCATCAGGGAGTTGATCGCCCGGGACAAGAATCATCCAAGCGTCGTGCTGTGGAGCATCGCGAACGAACCGGAGTCCGACACCGAGGAAGCCGAAAAGTACTTCCAGCCGCTGTTCGACGTTGCCCGCCAGGCCGATCCGACTCGGCCCGTCGGCTTCGTCAACGTCATGCTGGCGCCCCACGGGAAATGCCGGGTCTCCCAGTTCGGTGACGTTTTGATGTTGAACCGCTATTACGGCTGGTATGTCAATACCGGGGATCTCGAAGGAGCGGAACTGGCCTGGGAGGACGAGCTCAAGGCCTGGGCCAGTGAAGGTAAGCCGATCATCATCACCGAGTACGGTGCAGACACCTATCCCGGACTGCACTCCCTTGATGCAAGCCCGTGGACGGAGGAGTACCAGGTGGATTACCTGGATATGAACCATCGAGTCTTCGACCGCATCGACGCCGTCGTCGGTGAACAGGTGTGGAACTTTGCAGACTTCGCCACCACCTCCGGAATCATGCGCGTTGGCGGAAACAAGAAGGGTGTCTTCACCCGCGATCGTCGGCCGAAAGCCGCTGCCTATGCCCTGCGCCGACGTTGGCGCAAGGATCTCTGAAAGGGCACCCTATTGGCAGGCCGGCCTGGTTTTCAGCAGGATGGGGTTATGTCCTCCCCTCCTCCCCTCCTCCTACATTCGGATCGGCTGCTGCCGGGCGAGCCTGCGGTCCGTTCCATCGCCCGGCAGCTGTATGAGAGTGTCAAGGATCTGCCGATTATCTCGCCGCACGGCCACGTACCGCCGCAGTGGTTATCGGAGGACATTCCATTCCAGGACCCGACTTCTTTGTTGATCACCCCGGATCACTATGTCAACCGGCTGCTGCACGCACATGGAGTGGAGCTATCTGCGCTTGGCGTGGCTCAGCCGAGCATGACGGAGCAACAATCACGCGATGCGTTCCGCACCTTTTGTTCGCACTGGAGCGTCTATCACGGCACTCCTGTGCGGCTCTGGCTTGAGGCGCAGCTGGGTGAGATCTTCGGGGTCATGGTGCGGCCGAGCGCCGAAACCGCTGACCAGATCTATGACCAGATCTCCAGCCGCCTCGCTTCGCCGGAGTTCATGCCGCGGGCACTGTACGAGAGGTTCAAGATTGAGCTGCTCGCCACCACCGACGACCCGTGCGACGACCTGGCCGCCCACCAGTTCCTTCGCGATGACGAGACCTGGCAGGGTCGGGTTATCCCGACCTTCCGCCCCGACAAGTACCTCGAGCCTGCGCAGCCGACCTGGAACGCCGATGTAGACAGGCTGGCTGAGGTATCTGGGATCGATACGGGTGACTATGACGGCTATATCGCCGCGATGGAGAACCGTCGCCAGTACTTCAAGGACAACGGTGCTGTCTCCTCTGACCACAGCCACCTCGACGCGCGGACCGAAGCCCTGGAGATAGCGGAGGCAGAGCGCATCTACGCATCCGCTCGCACAGACGAAGCCTCAGAAGTAGAGGCCACCGCGCTGCGTCGCCATCTGGTTTCGGAAATGGCACGGATGGCATGTGATGACGGCCTGGTGATGACGCTGCATCCAGGCGTACGGCGTAACCACCACATGCCAACGTTTGAGAAGTACGGCGCCGACGTCGGGACCGACATTCCGGTGCAGATGGAGTTCACCGACGCTCTACGCCCCATGCTGAACCGTTACGGCACCCATCCCAATTTCCAGCTGGTGATCTTCACTCTCGACGAGACCGTTTTCTCCAGAGAGATTGGGCCGCTCGCTGGCTTCTACCCCTCTGTCTTTGCTGGCGTCCCTTGGTGGTTTATCGACGCGCCTGAGGCGATCCGCCGCTTCCGTGCCGCAATCACTGAGTCGGCCGGCTTCGCCAAGACCTCGGGCTTCATCGACGACACCCGGGCCTTCTGCTCGATTCCGGCTCGGCACGACATGTCCCGCCGGCTTGACGCAGGGTTCGTCGCGCAGCTGGTTGACGAGCACCGCCTCGGCATGGACGAGGCCTTCGATGTCATGCATGATCTCGTGGTTACGAACCCAAGAAAGGCCTTCAAGCTGTGACAGCCGCCCGAGAAGCTCCCCGCCTTTCCCGTTCGCTGCCCGACACGCCGGCGGCTGCACCGGTCCGAATGGTCCACATCGGTGTCGGCAACTTTCACCGCGCGCATCAAGCCTGGTACACCGCCCATAGCCCCGATGCGCGTGAGTGGGGTTATGCCGCTTTCACCGGCCGGAGCGCCAGGATGGTCGACGCGCTTGTACCCCAGGACGGCCTGTACACCTTGATCACCCGCAGCGCCGAGGGAGACACCTTCGAGCTGATCGGCACGCTCTCGGCGGTTCATGCCGCAGCCGAGCACGAAACCTATCTCGACTACCTGAGCCGGCCGGAGGTCGCGGTCGTCACCATTACCGTGACCGAGGCCGGTTATCTTCGCGGTGCTGATGGGCAGTTGGACGCGGGCCGCGACGTCGTTGTCGCGGACGTCGATGTCTTACGTTCAAATCCCCGGAAGCAGGTCGGCTCGCTACCGGCCCGGCTCGTGGCTGGTTTGCTCGCTCGCCGCGCTGCCGGAGCAGAAGCACTCACCATCTTGTCCTGTGACAACCTGCCCGAGAACGGTCCCGTCACCCAGACCGTCGTCAAAGACCTCGCCGCCATGGTGGACGAGACCTTGCCGGACTGGATCGACTCCCATGTCGACTTCGCCACCTCGATGGTGGACCGGATCACACCGGCTACGACCGATGAGGACAGAGCGCTGGTGGAGAAGGAATGCGGCTACGTTGACGCGTCTCCCGTGCCCACCGAGCCGTTCAACGAATGGGTGATATCTGGCGGCTTTCCGGCCGGCCGGCCGCGCTGGGAGGAAGCCGGCGCAAAACTGGTCGACGATGTGGAGCCGTTCGAGCGACGCAAGCTATGGCTCTTGAACGGGTCACACTCGATGCTGGCGTACGCCGGCAGCATCCGCGGTTATGCGACGATCGATGAAGCCATCGCCGACTCGAACTGCAGATCCTGGGTGGAGGCGTTCTGGGATGAGGCGAGCCGCTACCTCACCCTGCCAGCCTCCGACATCGCCGACTATCGCGCGGCCCTGCGAACCCGATTCTCCAACCCTCGGGTCCGCCACCAGCTTGCTCAGATCGCGCCAGACGGCTCCATCAAGTTGCCCGTCCGTACGCTGCCGACCGTACGCGCCGAGCGCTCAGCCGGCCGGGTGCCAATCGGGTGTGCCACCACCATCGCCGCCTGGGTGCTGCATCTGCGCGGGTTGGGCGCTCCAATCAAAGACCCAGGAGCCGCTGCCGCTGAGAAGGCAGCCAATTCCGGTGAGCTGCGAGAGGCCGTACCTGCGGTCTTGGACGTTCTTGAACCTGGGCTCGGCGGCGATAGGGACTTCGTCGACGCCGTTGTTCGTCAGGCCGGCGCCATCCAATCCCAGTGACATGAACACCCGTATTACTGACGTCATCATCGGCGTCGATGTTGGTACGACCGCGGTGAAGGTGGCGGCCTTCGCCGTCAAGGGCACGCCTGCCGAGCTGCCCAGGGCGCTCCGGGAGTATCCGCTTGAACAACCCCAGCCGGGTTGGCAGGTGCAGGAGCCGACAACGGTGCTTTCGGCCATCGATAGCGCGATCGCTGACTGCGTTGCTCAACTGCGCGATGCCCAAGTGCTGGCGGTCTCGCTCTCCACTGCCATGCATGGTCTGATCGGGCTTGATGCTCAGTACCGCCCACTGACACCACTGGTAACCTGGGCCGACTCGCGTGGGCACTTAGAAGCCCGGGAACTGCGCAAGCAGGGGCTCGCGCGTGTGCTGTTACAACGCACCGGTACCCCCGCGCATCCGATGAGCCCGCTGGTCAAACTGATCTGGTTTAGTCGTCACGAACGGCGGCTCATGGGCCAGGCGCGCTGGTGGGCGGGCCTCAAGGACTACGTACTACACCACCTCACCGGCGAACTGGTCACCGAACTGTCCAGCGCTTCAGCGACCGGGCTGCTCGATCTGAAGAGCCGGGAGTGGGACGCTCAATCACTGGCTCTGGCCGGGATCGAGGCCGACCAGCTGCCGCCGGTGTTGCCCACTACCACGGTGCTCAAGCTGAGCGAGGAAGCAGGACAAAGGATCGGCCTGCCTGGCAATCTGCCCGTCGCTGTTGGAGCTGCTGACGGTCCGCTCGGCAACCTCGGCACGGGCGCGATTGTTCCAGGTGTGGCGGGCCTGTCCCTCGGGACGAGTGGCGCAGTTCGGATGGCGGTGCCAGAGCCGAGCTTCGACGCGGAAGGACGGCTGTTCTGCTACGCACTTACCGATGACCTGTGGGTCATTGGAGGTGCCATTAGCAACGGCGGCATCACGCTGCGGTGGGCCGGTCAGACGTTTGCGCCGGATCTGGTCGCCGAAGGTCACGCGGACGTCGCGGTGCTCGAGCTCGCGGCCCAGGCACCCCCCGGCAGCGACGGATTATTGATGTTGCCGTACGTGCTCAGCGAGCGTGCGCCGCTGTGGGATCCTGACCTTTCCGGTGCCTTTCTGGGAATCCGGGCCCATCACACCCGGAGTCACTTCATCCGCGCTGCGCTGGAGGGCGTTTGCCTGCAACTCTCCACAATCGTGGATTCCCTGGACACGGTTGATCATGTGGAATCTATCCGTGCGACGGGAGGCCCCTTCCGCTCGGAGCTGTGGCGTCGAGTGATGGCGGCCACGCTCGCGCGGCCGATGTCGGTTCAGGCCGAGGCCGGTGGTACGGCGTTAGGGGCAGCCGCCCTTGGCTGGTATGCGCTCGGCGGAGCCCCGACCCTCAGCGAAGCGCTTGCCGCCGTTGGTGGATCGGACCAGGACCCGAGCGCTGCGACCGTGACCGTAACGCAGTCGGATGTCGCCGCCTATGCCCAGCTGCGGGCGAGCGTGCAATCGCTGATCCATAGTTATGAAGAGGTTGCGGCGATGTTCGCCTCTTCCTTCGGCTCGACTCGCTGATTTCTTCTCGAACCAAGAACGGACTTCCTCATGAGCGTGAACGACAACAGATCCGATCCCATGCAGTCGCTCACTCGCTGTCCATACCGTCTCGCTCGGGAACAAGCCGCATGATCGAAGGACGGCACGATCCCGACCGCTCGCTGCTGATCAACTACTGAGCACATGGCAGCATCTGCTGGCAGAGTCAAACTCAGCCAAGCCGTCGATCCTCTTGTGCTTGCTGTCGACATCGGTTCCACCGCGAGCCGCGGAGATGTCTACGATGCGGCGGGACGTCCGGTCCAGGGCGGACGAGAGAAGGTTCCGCACCAGTTCATGACCCGTGATGACGGCACCTCAGAGATAGACCCGGATCAGATTGTCGGGGAAGTGCAGCAGATCGTCACCGCTTTGGCCACTGACCGGCGGGCGGGACGCATCGGCGGCGTGGCTCTGGACACCTTCGCATCATCGCTGGTAGGCGTTGGCGCTGATCGCCGGGCCCGTACGCCGTGCTTCACCTATGCCGACTCCCGGTGTGCAGCCCAGGTCGCCGAACTGCGACGGCAGTTGGACGAGCGGGTGATCCAACAGCGCACCGGATGCCGGCTCCACGCCAGCTATCTGACGGCGCGACTGCGATGGTTGCGCGAGACGATGCCAGACACCTTCCGCAGCGTTCGCCACTGGATGTCCCTCGGTGAGTACATTTACTGGCAGATCCTGGGGGTGACAGCGGCCGGGACATCGACAGCGGCGTGGACCGGAATGCTCGATCGGCGTACCGGTCAATGGGATCAGGAGCTGTTGGATGTCTGCGGGGTACGCGAGGAGCAGCTGTCCGAGGTCCGCGATCCCGACCAGCCGATCACCGAAGTCGAAGCTGCCATGCGCCGCCGATGGCCGGCCCTGGCGGGAGCAGCTTGGTTCCCAGCGGTCTCCGACGGCTTCTCCAGCAACATGGGCGCCGGCGCTGTTGATGAGTCGGCCGTCGCCGCCTCCGTGGCCACCAGTGGCGCTATGCGGGTTCTCGTGCACGGCATTCCCGAGGAGATACCGTCCGGGCTCTGGTGCTATCGCGTCGACGGCTCGCGCTCGCTGTTGGGTGGAGCTGTTAATGATGTGGGCCGTGTCGTCAGCTGGCTGCAGTCCATGGTGCGGTTCCTACCCGAGGACGACTTCAACCTGATTCTGGCTGCGGCGCCGCAGGCCGGCAGCCCGCTTGTCTTGCCTTACTTCTCCGGAGAGCGCAGCACGGGTTGGGCGGCCAACGCGCGGGCAGTCTTGGCAGGAGTCTCCGCAGCCACGACGGGCGCAATGCTCTTTCGTGGAGCGATGGAAGGCGTCGCGATCTCTTACGCCAGGATCGCCGATCAGCTGGAATCGGTGGCCGGTCAGCCGCAACGGATCCTGGCCAGTGGGCGGGTAACCCAGGACTTGCCGGCCTGGCTCCAGATATTCGCCGACGTGCTCGAGGCGCCCGTCATTCCAGTAACTATCAAACGCTCCACACTGCGGGGTACCGCTCTGATTGCGCTCGAGGTGCTGGCGCCAGACGTAGCTCGAACTGCTTCGGCTACCGGTGAGATCCGACAACCCGTCGCCGATCGAGCTGCCTCGTACAGAGCTCGCAAGCAGGACTACCAGGCCCTGTACGAGGCGGCGATTGCACCGGCCGGAGCGGACCCCTAGCCACAGTCGGGCATTGCTGGTCGTGCCAGCTCGTCGCTGCGGACGGCGACTTCTGGCAAATGATTGCGAGGTTGATAGCAACCATGACTGAATGCATATATGAATGCCGAGCCACACCCGGATCTGACCGCCGCTCCCTACGGATTGGACGCGGAAGCGATCGCCTGGGTAGAGAGCACCATCGACTCGATGGCTGAGGACGAGAAGGTCGGTCAGCTATTCATCAACTTGAACAACCGTTTCGACGACGACTTCGTCAACCATATTGTCGACACCTATCACCCCGGTGGTATGCGCTACAACCACACCGACTCGGCCAGCGTCCAGGCCCACATCCGGCACGCTCAGAGCCGGTCGAAGATTCCCCTACTAGTGGCCTCGAACATTGAGGCAGGCGGCAACGGCGCCTGCACCGATGGCACGCACGTCGCAACTTCGTTGCAGACCGCCTCCACTCCCGACACCGACGCCGCCCGGCAGATGGGCCTGGTCGGCGCTCGGGAGTCGCGGGCCCTGGGCTGCAACTGGGCATTCACACCGATAGTGGACATCCACTCGAACTGGCGCAACACAGTGATCGCGACGCGCGCCTTCGGCAATGACCACGAGACCGTGATCACCTACGCTCAGGCCTATTGCGATGGTGTCCGCGAGGGCGCCGGCGACCGCCCAATTGCGCTATGCATGAAGCACTTCCCGGGTGATGGGCGCGACGAACGCGACCAGCACGTTGTCACCTCCTACAACGACTGTTCGGTGGTGGACTGGGACGCCAGCTACCGGAAGATCTGGGAGTGGGGCATCGGTGCCGGCATCGAGTCGATCATGGTCGGCCACATCATGCTGCCGGAGTACTCCCGCAAGCTTCGCCCCGGTATCAAAGATGCCGACATCCTGCCGGCGACGGTGTCACCCGAACTGCTGACCGACCTGCTGCGGAACGATCTTGGGTTTAACGGTGTCGTCCTTACTGACGCCTCGATCATGGTGGGACTCACCTCAGCCCTGCCTCGCGAGCGTCAGATGGTCCAGGCCATCACGGCCGGCTGCGACATGATCTTGTTCTTCCGCAACCACGATGAGGACTTCGGCTTCGTTCGCGATGCCGTCCGATCAGGTGAGATCACTCCTGACCGGCTTAACGACGCGCTTACTCGCATCCTGGGCCTCAAGGCCAAGCTCGGCTTGCACCTGCGCGCCAATGATGATCTTGTGCCTGCCGTCGATCAGCTGGCCGTGATCGGCTGTGCCGAGCACCACGAGATCGCAGCCCGGATTGCCGACCGGACCATCGCGCTGCTCAAGGACACCGCAGAAACCTTGCCGCTAGATCCCGTACGGCACCGACGGATGCGCCTCTATTGCCTAGAAAGCGCGCCCGACTTCACTGGGGTGACACCGGAATTCAAGCGGGTTGCCATCGAGGAGCTGACCGCGGCCGGCTTCGAGGTGAGTGTCTACAAGACGGTGGAGGAGCTCGCCGCCGAAGGGCAGCAACCTGATATGCAGACGTTCATCGCCGCTGAGACCGAGGGATATACCGACAAGTACGACGCAGCGTTGATCTTGGCGAATGTGTCCGACTTCGCCCAGCAGGGAGCACTGCGGATCAAGTGGTCGATGCCGATGGGTCCCGAGATGCCCTGGTATGCCGCTGAGGTGCCAACGGTCTTTGTCTCGCTCAACATGCCGAACCACCTGATCGACGTACCTATGGTGAAGACGGCGATCAACGCCCACACCCCGACGAAAGAAACGGTGCAAGCGCTCGTGGCCAAACTCGTCGGACGCAGCGCGTTCACCGGCACGTATAACGACAACGTCTGGTGTGACTCCTGGGACACCCGACGCTGACCCCCCACGACTAGCCTCGGTGTCTCGGCGACGTTAAGGGCGCTTGAGAGACCGAGGGAGCCGTCGTCGTTTCGGCTCGGGAACCATTGCCCGCTGCGACATGGTCGCGTCGATCGACACGGCCTACGTCGTACGCGACACCGCGGCTGACCACGGACGCTGGATCGTATTAGCCCCGGATTGTCCGCTCGCGGCGCACCGATTCTCCGCCAGGGTCGGTGGGAATTAACCGCAGCGAAGTCGTAGCGCCCGCTACGAGCAATCTTGAACACGCCGTGAAGGATGACAGCAGCGGACAGAGAGGTCGAGGAGGCGGCCCTAACGTGTTCGAATCCGTGGCGCGGCAGATTACATCGATGACGCGCGCGGGCGCTGTGAGGCCAGCCGCGCATCGCGCTTGGGAATCCGCCGCTGTCGTCGTCGCTCGCAGAGGAAAACGCCTCCACTCGCTCCTCCTCCGTGTGATGGCGCGCGAACGCGCGCAGCTTCCCGCCAGGCGCAACCTTCGCAACGATAAGGTCAGCTTGACGACGACGTTGATTACCAAACTGCTTACCAATCCGCTCGCACGGTCGCCGTCAACGGCCGACGCGGGTGACCAATCGCCAGCCTCAGGGCCGGTCCACCACACAGGCCGCCTGTCGATGGCATGGAAGAGATCAGGGGTTCGAGTCCCGTAAGCTCCACACATGCGAGAAGGCGCTGACGACAGGAGGTGAGGGGCATTGTCTACCTCCACTATTAGTAAGGAACCGGTGAACGAACAGCCCCGTCGCGGTCCCAAGCCACTCCTCGCGGAGGAAGGGAAAGGCAACGGCGAGATCACCTTGCTGTGGTTCTTCATCGTCGGACCCATGGTGGCCCTGGCCGCTGCCGTCCCGGTCTTTTGGGGCTGGGGCCTTGGTTGGCACGACGTGGTCTTGGGCGCGGTGTTCTACGTTATCGCCGGACTCGGCGTCACGGCGGGCTTCCACCGCTACTTCACCCATGGGGCCTACAAGGCCAAGCGATGGCTCGAGATCACCATGGCCGTAGCGGCCTGTTTGTCTCTCGAGATGTCGCCCATCGGCTGGGTAGCCGAGCACCGCCGGCACCACCAGTTCAGCGATGAGGAGAACGAT
>DATLPF010000015.1:0-16267 GCA_035535875.1 Propionibacteriaceae bacterium | reverse complement strand
CTTGAGCAGCAGCCGCGACAACAGCCGTGAGACCTGCATCTGGCTGATGCCGAGTTCGTGGGCGATATCGGACTGTGAACGCTGTTCGAAGTAGCGCAGCCAGATCAGCCGGCGTTCGGACTCATCCAACTCTGCGACGGCTCGCTCGATGATCAGTCGGGCTTCGGTCCGATCGACGTCTTCGTCGGCTTCGCTGGAGCAGAAGCAGACTCCGCGAGACATGGCAGCGTCGATGGAGGAAGCGGTGTAGCCCTCACTCGCCAATCGAGCCTGCTGCACCGCGCCCACCGGCGCACCGAGTTCGTCGGCGAGATCCTGTGCGCAGGGGAGGGCGCCCATTTCCTGAACGAGCGTTGGCCACCGCCGCCAGATGATCGACGCGAGCTCCTGGGTCGGACGCGGCGGCCGAACGGTCCATCCGTGATCACGAAAGTGCCGCTTGAGCACCCCGGTGATCGTCGGCTCGGCGAAGCCGACGAACGAGCCTTGGTGTGGATCGAAGCGCAAGCACGCCTCGACAAGCCCGGTGTATGCGACCTGAACGAGATCCTCCTCGTCCTCTCCGCGGTGCAGGAACTGTCGGGCAAGTCGCTGGGCCAGCCACAGATGTGAGGTGACCACCTCATCAAGGATCTGTTGGCGCCTGAGAGGGCCGGCTGTCTGGGCCTCGATGAGCAAGTCACGAGTACGTTCGGTCAGCTCTTCACGAGCCGAACGGGTGTGAGTCGGGATGACAGAAAGAAGGGAGTTCGCCATGAGCGCGCCGCCCTTTCGAGATGAAAGTTTAGTTTGTGGCGCGCTTCTCGGCCACATCCGCACCTAACCACGAATGCCACCGGTGTTCAAGCCTTGGCGGTATCTCAAAAGGAAAAAATCGCTGAGAACCAACTAAGATCAGCGCGACTGCAAATTTTCTATCCTGTAAGCAATATCTGACTGGCTCCCACAAAGTTTTGGCCCGGGAGATATCACCCCGCCATGTAGGCGAAGCGCACGAGCAGGGCGAGACCTTCTTTGATCCTGCGCCGTTCGTCGGGGGTTGCAGCCTTAAGCACTGCCTCGAGGCGGCCGATCGGGCCGTCGTCGGCCAGGGCAGGCGCTTGGCTGGCCACATGCTCAGCGAGGGAGATCTGCACGTACCGGCGATCGTCCAGGCTCGGCTTGCGATGGACGAGCTCCTTTGCCTGCAGCCGATCCACGATCCCCGAGACCGTGCTGTGGCTCAGCTCCAGCTCGCGACTCAGCTCGCCCAGCGTCATCGGGCCCTGGGTTCCAAGTAGCGAGATCACGCTCACCTGAGCGGCCGTGAGCCCGCTTCTTGCCAGCTCAGCCCGGCTGTCTCTCACCAGGTGACGGCGCAGGGACCGGAACAATCCGACGATTTCACGGGCTTCGGACATGGCCGTTGAGTTTGAGCTGGGCAACATTTCCTGTGGCCGCACCATGGCAAACGCCTTGATCTGCTCCCCGCTCCACGCGGTGATGAATGCAACGTTCGTGGTGACCGGCGCACTAATCCTTATGGGACTCTTTCTGACTCGCTCGGTATGGCCGCGACGCCGCCTCAGCACGTGGGGCTTGGCCCTTCTTGGGGTGGCCGGAGCCGGCACGATTCTGATCGGGTTGAGCCCGGAGAACGTCAATGTGCCGCTTCACGTGGTCGGTGCCCTGAACATTCCGGCCGGCAATGTGGCCATGATCTTGTTAGGGCTCGCCATCTGGCGCGATCGACCGGCAATGGCCAAGTTCTCAGTCCTCGCGGGTGTTGTTGGCCTTCTTGGAATGCTGGCCGGTCCGTTCCTCATCTTTCTGACCGGTCACGGCGGTGGCCTCGCCGAGCGGATGGCGCTCTATCCGCTGATCATCTGGCTGATCGCTTTCGGAAGCTCCATGAGGAAACTGCGGGAACATCGCATGCCTGAATCGATTCAGAAAGGCGATTCGTCGGCAGTTTCTTGCGGACAAGCAAAGGTCAAGCTTTCCTACGGTGCGGGCGAGGACTGAGTGCGGTGAAGAGCTTCCTGGCCCGGACGATCGTCAACAGCGCCAGACGAGGAGAGTCACGCGGTCGCCGGTTCACCTGGTGGGGTCGCTGGTTTCCGCCGGCCACGACCGTCGATTCTGACCGCTTCCAGGGTGAGGGCGATCCGTATCCCGATCACTGGAAGGAGTTTCCCGAGCCCTGGCCCGACATTCGACCGTCTGCGGAGTCGCCACGCCCCCGCTCTGCGGCGGGCGCATCAGCACCGCTTCGGCTGGAAGCAGCGCTGGCGGAGCTGCCGGAGCGCTGGCGACGGGTCGTCATCCTCCGTGATGTCGAGGGCGCGTCCCCCGAAGAGGTCGCCGACGAGCTCGGGCTGGCCCCGGAGCAACAGAACGACATGCTGAACCGGGCTCGGGAGCTGCTCCGGCAGGCGCTCGGGCAGTCACTGAGAGGGGACGCAGGACCTTGATCAACTCCGTCGCGGCCCCAGCGCCGCCGCGCGTCTTGGGCCGCCGCCTGCTTCCATTGCAGATCGCGATGGGGCTCCAAGGCATGCTCCTCTGGCTCCCGATCGAGAAGCTTTTCATGACCCAGATCGGCTTCGACGCGGCGTCGGTGGGTGTCATGGCCGCCGCGTACGCCGCCGTCGTCCCGCTGCTCGAAGTGCCGTCCGGGATCCTGGCTGACCGCTGGAGCCGCCGCTGGGTGATGATCTTGGCGTGCCTGGCGCTGATGGCCAGCTCGTTGGTTGGCGGGCTGAGCAGCAACGTGATCACTTACGTGGTGGCGGCCATGATCCTCGGGATCTACTTCGCGCTTAGCTCCGGCACCGTGGACAGCATCGTGTACGACACGGTCCTGGAGGAGACCGGCTCGAGCGAGCTCTACGAGAGGTGGATCGGTCGGGTCCGCACGGTGGAAAGCGCCGCTCTCGTGGTCAGTGCGCTGGTCGGCGGCGTACTCGCCGAGTACACATCGGCACGGTTCACCTACTTCGTCACGATTCCGCTGGTCGGGTTGGCGATCATCGGGTTCCTCTGGTTTGACGAGCCCCAGCTGCACAAGGCAGCCGAGCGCGTGTCCCTGGCTAGTCACGTCGCGCTCACGTTTCGCACGATGATTCGAGAGCCGGCGGTGCTGCGCGTCCTGCTGCTCGTGGCCACGGTCGCGCTGCTGTCGCAGGCGGTGTTCGAGTTCGGTCCGCTCTGGCTCGTTGCTCTGGCGGCTCCGGCTGTCCTGTACGGGCCGTACTGGGCGGCGCTGGTCTCCACCCTCGGGCTCGGAGGCCTGATCGTCGGCAAGCTGCATCTGGACCGCCGCTGGATGCTCGCGGTCGTTGTCGTCTTGCCGCTGGCGGCGGCGCTCGTCCTGACCTGGACCCGATCTCTTTCCGTTGTGATAGCCGCGCAGGTCGTGCTCGCCCTGCTCTTGGCGATTATCGGCATTCACGCTGGCAAGCTGCTCCACGACGCCGTGCCATCCGCGATCAGGGCTGGGGTGTCCTCGGGCGCTGGCACGCTCTCGTGGATGTTGTTCCTGCCGTTCTCGCTGGTGTTCGGGTGGGTCGCCCGCGAGAACGGCGTCAATTGGTCCGGATGGATGCTGGCTGGCGCGGTTGTGGTGGTCGGAGTGCTATTGATCGTGAGCATTCGGGCTGCGCGTAAGGACGCGGTGGCTCTAGCCGACGAGGCGGCTCGGGCCGAGCAGGCTGTCGGCGTGACCGGCCCGTCGGAGGAGCTTGCATGCCGGCAGCTGGTTGAGCTGGTAGCCGACTATCTCGACGGCCTGCTTCCGCAGAACGTGATGGCCGACGTCGAGGAGCACCTGGCCGGCTGCGACGGATGCACCGTGTACCTGAGCCAGATCAGGCAGACCATGACCGAGCTCCGGCGGCTAGCCACGAGCGCATGAGTCAGGCCGAGATGACCCCCCGCGCCAAGGCGGCGGGCATGTAGTCATAACGCACGAACGAGCGCTTGAAGGTGCCGGTGCCATGGGAGACCGAGCGCAGGTCGATCGGGTACCGGGACAGCTCATGTGCCGGGACCTCAGCGTGAATTACGGCGTAGCCGGGCAGATCCGGCGCCGTTTCTGTGCCGTGCACCTGGCCGCGCCGCCCACGCAGATCCGCCATGACGGCCCCGACCGAGTCGTCGGCGACCGTTATCTCTACCTCGTCAATGGGCTCAAGGAGTGCAACGGTTGACTCGTTGGCCGCCTCGCGGAGCGCCATCGCCGCTGCGGTCTGGAATGCCATGTCTGAGGAGTCAACCGAGTGCGCCTTGCCGTCGATTAGGGTCACCCGAATATCGACCAGGGGATAGCCGGCCAGTACGCCCTTTGACAGCTGGTTCCGGGTGCCCTTCTCTACCGACGGAATGAACTGTCGGGGTACCGCTCCGCCGACCACACGCTCGGTGAATTCGAACCCCCCGCCGCGTGCCAGTGGCTCGATCTCCATCGTGCAGACCGCGTACTGACCATGGCCGCCGGACTGTTTCACCAGCCGGCCTTGCGCCTTGGTGTGACGAATGAACGTCTCGCGGAGGGACGTACGCACCGGCTCCACCTGGACCTGGATGTGCCATGACTCCCGCAAGGCAGTCAGCACCTTGTCCACATGGGCCGGCCCCATCGCCCAGATCACCACCTGATGCGTCTCCGGATTGTGCTCCAGGCGCATCGTGACGTCCTCGGCCACCAGCCGCTGCAGCGCCGACCCCAGCTTCTCCTCATCGGCACGAGAGGAGGCGTGCAGCGCTATGGGCAGCAGCGGCTCGGGCAGCAGCCAGGGCTCGACAAGCGCGGGCTGCGCCTTGCCGGACAGTGTGTCGGAGGTTTCGGCGGCTGCGAGCTTGGACACCAGGACAAGATCACCAGCGATCGCGTACGGCTTCGGCCTCGCCTCATCACCCAGCGGCGCCGAGAGCGGACCGACCCTCTCATCGTCGCTGTCATGATCAGGATGGGCGTCGACATGGTGCGGTGCGAACTTTTGCAGATGCCCGCAGACGTGCAGCGGAGTGTCGGGGCTGAGGGTGCCCGAGAAGACCCGAACCAGCGACTGTCGGCCGGTGAAGGAGTCGCTCGTGGTGCGGACGACTTCGGCGACCAGTGGACCCTCCGGGTCGCAGCCCACCGCGCCGAACGACGTGCCGTTTGGCTTATAGACCGTTGGCAGCGGCGACGATGCTGGGGAGGGGAATCCCTGCTCGAATAACTCGAGCAGCCCCTCGATACCCATCCCGGTCGGGGCATGCGCAGGAATGATCGGGAAGAACCGCCCCGTGGCGATCGCCGCCCGTAGGTCAGGCAAGACGATGTCCAGGTCGATTGGTTCGCCGCTGAGGTGCCGATCGAGCAGCGTCTCGTCCTCGGACTCCTCGATGATCGACTCGATCAGCGGGTCCCAGTTCTCCTCAATGATCGCGGCTTCGGTCTCGTCAGGCTCGCGTGAGGTCGGCTCGCCGCTGCGGTAGTCGGTGACGGCGCGACGGAGGAGGTTGATCGAGCCAATGACGTGACCGTCCTCGATCAGCGGTACGCCGAGCGGCTGGACGTCGCCGAAGACCCGCCGGCAGCGAGCGATCGTCTCATCGAAGTCAGCCCGGGATTGCTCCAGCTTGGTCACCGCGATCGCCCGAGGCATATTCGTCGTCTCACACTCCCGCCACAGCAGCCGGGTCGCGTCGTCGATTTCATCGCTGGCCGATACCACGAACAAGACAGCATCGGCTGCCCGCAGGCCTGCGCGCACCTCGCCGACAAAGTCCGGGTTGCCGGGGGTGTCCAGGAGATTGATCATCACCTCACCGCTGGCAATCGACGCAGCACCGAGCGACTGCGATGGCGTGGGCTCACCGCGTTGGTGGCGGCCCGGGACACGCGCCGCTATCAATCGTTCGAAAAGCGTGCTCTTGCCGACGCCCGCCGGACCGACCAGCACGACATTTCGGACCTGTTCCGGCGACCGAGGTCCGTTTTGGCGACCCATATCGGCTCCATTGCCCATTCCTCACCCTTTCCCGTTACGCCTTCGCGCAAGTCGCATCCATGGCGCTCTCTGGCTTCGCCCGGAACTGGCCACGCACGCGTTCCAGCAACCCTACGATGCAACCGTGAGTGAAATCGACCCGATGGACCTCGCGACTCCGGCGCAGGACCAGCAAAAGTCGGTAGGCCGGCTCACTCGCCTGATGGCGCGCAGCTTGTCCATGGTCTGGCAGTCCGCGCGTACGCCATTTCTCGCATTGATCGGGCTCCAGCTACTGAATGCTATTGCCCTGGCGCTTCAGGTCGTTGCAGTGCAGATGGCCCTCACAGCCGTGCTCTCACTCACGGGCAGCACTGGAGATCTTTGGCCTCTGGTGCAGCCAGTCCTGCTGCTGGCGGGGCTGACGGCCGCCACGGCGGTCATTGCCTCCATCCAGGTGGGGCTCGGGCGCTATGCCGGCGAGCTGGTGGTTGCCGTCATGTGGAAGCGGGTCTTGAGAGTTGCCACCCGTGTCGACTTGCGGAAGTTCGAATCAGGCAGGTTTTACGATCGCCTGCAGCGCGTTCAGGCCAATGCGGTGACGCGTCCTTACCAGATCACCTATGGCTTGCTGGCGACGATGGGGGCGCTGGCCGCGAGCGCGGGGTTGGTGATCGCGATTGTGCTGGTGCATCCCGCATTGCTGCCGCTGCTCCTGGTCGGCGGCGTCCCGGTGCTGCTCACGAGCCGACGGCAGAGCCAGCTGGAGTTCGACTTTCTGGCTAGACAGACGCAATCGATGCGACTGCGGACCTACCTGACCTGGGTTCAGACGGGCCGGGATGAGGCCAAGGAAGTGCGGGCGTTCGGCCTGGCACGCAACTTCGGCCAACGCCTGAACACCTTGTACGCCGACTATCTTCGTGATCTTGCACAACACGTCTCGCACCGCTCGAAGCTCGGTGCGGCGGGCAGTCTCGGCTCAGCCGCCCTCCTGGCACTGACCCTCTTCTTGCTGGCGTGGCTGATTTCCACCAGCCGTCTCAGCATTGCGGAGGCCGGCGCCGCGCTGGTCGCGATCCGGCTACTGGCGGGTCAGGTTCAATCCGGTTTCACCGGCGCACAGGCGATCTTCGAATCGGGACAGTTCATCGACGACCTGGACGGCTTTCTCACGCTGGCCCCGGCTGCCGAAGGCGGGTCGCGCGAAATTGCGCCTCCCACGGACTTCCTTCGCATCCGGGCCGATGCTGTGAGCTTCTCCTATCCTGGTCGCAACGCGCTTGCCCTGCAGGCCGCCAACATCGAGATCAACCGTGGTGAGGTAGTCGCCCTCGTTGGTGAGAACGGCTCGGGCAAGACCACGCTGGCCAAGGTCATCGCCGGCTTGTATGAGCCGGGCAGCGGTGCTGTTCGCTGGGACGGCACCGACGTACGCGACTTCCGACCGGATCTCTTCCGGGAGCGCGTGGCGATCATCTTCCAGGACTTCGTCCGGTACGCCCTCTCCGCCGAGGAAAACATTGCGGTGGCCCGGCCGGACGACGAGATCGACCATGCGGCGATCCGCGAGGCGGCCAAAATCGCCGATGCCGATTCGTTCCTCACTGCCCTACCCGCCGGATACCAAACGCCGCTGTCTCGGCGATTCGTCGGAGGGCACGAGCTCTCCGGTGGCCAGTGGCAGAAGGTGGCGATTGCGCGCGCGTTCTATCGCAACGCGCCGCTGGTGATCATCGACGAGCCGACGGCTGCCCTGGATGCACGGGCGGAGTACGAGCTGTTTTCCTCGCTGCACGAGGTGCTGCGGGGCCGCAGCGCCTTGATCATCTCCCACCGGTTCTCCACGGTACGGACGGCCGATCGAATCTACGTTCTTGATCATGGACGGGTGGTTGAGCATGGCACGCACGATGAGTTGGTGGCCCTCGGTGGTCAGTACGCAGAGCTGTTTCATCTCCAGGCTTCGGCGTACTCGGTCGACCGCGTCATGGACTGAGGCGGCGCAACGTTGGCGGCTCACGGCGCTGAGTCGGTAAAGTTCTCAGCCACCCGTTGCTCAAGGAGTTCAAGTGTCCGACGCAGAGTTTGTCGGCGAAAGCCGAAATGGAGCACCGGTCGGCGATTTGTCAGCCTTGATCAAAGGCACGCAGGACAAAGTTGCGACGTACTTGGCGCACGCCCGAACGCGACAGCGGCGGCTGCTCACCCAGGCGATCGTGGGGGGCGCATTGGCGACAGCATTGACCGCTTCCCCGGCCCTGGGCGGGACGACTCTGTCCGACTGGATAGACCAGACTTTCGGTTTTTCTGCGCCCGCATGGCAGATCCTGTGCGCCGCCGCCGCCATCTGCTCCGTCGCTGCCACGATCTCGACTCAGATGCTGAAATCCAACAACCTTGACGAGCGTGTGGCCAAGGCCGAGGCCGTGAAAGCGAGGCTCGAAATCCTCGAAATCGGCCGGATGACGGGGAATCTGACACCCGAGCAGGCGGCAACTGAGTACAGCGCGTGTCTGGAGCTTGCCTCATTCATTTGATGAGGGCCTAGCGTGTACGCATGGCTGCCTTTCCCGGCCGACGGCCGCAGAGATTGCTCGAACTCGACCTCACTGAACCACTGGTTGCCCCAGATCTGGACGACCCGATTGCCCGGCTGCGCTCCCGCGGCCGCCGGCTGCTGCGACCCACCTTGCGGGCCCTGCACGAGGCGGCCGAGGACCGGCACGTGTTTGGCCTGATCGCGAAGGTCGGCGGGATGTGGCCGTGGGCAACGATGCAGGAGGTGCGGCGCGGCGTACAGGCATTCGCCGCAAGTGGCAAGCCGACGTTGGCCTGGGCGGAGAGCTTCGGCGAGGTCGGGTATCGCGACATGGCGGCGTACGTCTTGGCCACAGCTTTCGGCGAGGTGTGGCTGCAGCCGGGCGGGGGAGTGGGCTTGCTCGGCGTCGGTATCGAGACGACCTTCGTACGCGGCACGCTCGACCGGCTAGGCGTCGAGCCGCAGTTCGAGCAGCGGTATGAGTACAAGAACGCCGCCGACGTGATCTTGCGTAAGGAGTTCACTGCGGCGCATCGCGAGGCTCTGGAGCGGCTGACCGAGTCGGTCTTCAGCGACGCGGTGGAAAGCATCGCGGACGCGCGAGGTCTCAGTCATGATCAAGTCCGCGAGCTGATCGACACAGGTCCACGGACCGCATCGGAAGCACAAGCCGCCGGCCTGGTCGACCGGCTCGGCTACCGCGATCAGGCGTACGAGGCTATGCGGACTCGGATCGGCGACAAGCCCGAGCTGCTGTTCGCCGATCGCTGGCGTCCCCGCCGCAAGATCGCTCCGCCGCCTCACCGCCGTGACCACGTTGCGCTCGTCGAGGTTCGCGGTGGCATCTCGTCCGGTCGTACGCGGCGCAATCCGATGGGTCGCCAGGCTGGCAGCGACACCGTGTCTGCACAGCTGCGTGCCGCGCACGACAACGACCGGGCCCATGCTGTGGTGCTTCGGGTCGAGTCGCCGGGGGGTTCAGCGGTGGCGTCGGAGGTGATCTGGCGGGAAGTCTGGCGGCTACGCGAATCCGGGAAGCCAGTCGTGGTCTCGATGGGCGATGTCGCGGCATCCGGCGGTTACTACATTGCGTGCCCGGCTGATGTGATCGTCGCGCTGCCGGCCACGCTGACCGGGTCGATCGGGGTCTTGGGCGGCAAGCTGGTCGTGGACGGGCTGCTGGAGCGCATGGGGGTCAACACTGGCAGCGTGCAACGGGGTGCTCGGGCCTTGATGTACTCACTCCGGCGTGAATTCAGCGAGGACGAGCGGGCCCGGTTTGCGGCGACCATCGACGCCATCTACAACGACTTCGTGGCGAAGGTGGCTGCTGGACGCAGGCGGCCCATTCCCGAGATCGAAGCCGTCGCCCGGGGTCGGGTGTGGACGGGCCAGGATGCGCTCGAGGCTGGCCTGGTTGATGAGCTCGGCGGCATTCGTGACGCGACTCGCATCGCCCGAGAACGCGCGGACCTGCCCGAGGATGCACCTGTGCTCGGTGCGATCCGCATCCCACCACTCGCGCGGCTCGGTCGGCCTAAGAACAGCGAGGATCCACGTACCTGGATCGGAACCGCGTGGCCCGGGCTCCGTGACGTCGCCGCTGCCCTTGGGTTGCCAGCCAACGCGACTTTGCGGATGCCTGAGATTTCCCTGCGCTGACTGCGGTCACTCGGTCGGTCCCTGGAAACGCGTCACGAGTGAGGGGAAACTGTCCGATCGGCGGCCTTCTGCGGTCACTGGTGATGCGAAACCAGGGCAAGTCCTAATGCATCGAGGCCTGAGCGGCTCGGTGGTAGCGCTCGGCCAGCCGAACGAACGCCTCTGCGAGGTCGGATGGCTCGAGGATCTCGAAGTCGGTGTCGAGCAGGCCGATGTAGAGGGCGAGTTGGTGCGGCGTATCGGAGCCGGCCTGGATGATGCAGCGGTCCGGCCCGTCCGACGACACGTCTACTGCCAACGGCAGTAGCGGCCGCACCTGATCAAGCGGCGCATGAATGCGGATGCGAGCGCGGTAGCGCCAGGTCGCGCTGCCGGCGGACCGCTGCACGTAGCTGGCTGCGTCTTCGTCCGTCAGAGGTCGTGGCTTGAATCGCGGGCCAGTTGGGATCTTGGGCTTGATCCGGTCGACCCGGAAGGTGCGCCAATCGGCACGGTCAACATCCCAGGCAAGCAGATACCAGCGGCGCCCCCACACCACGAGCCGCTGCGGTTCGGTGATCCGCCTGGTCTCGCGGTCGTTGTGGTCGACGTAATCGAAGCGCAGTCGCTCGCTGGCTCTGATCGCTCCTGCGATCGCGCTCAGCACTGCCGAGTCCACGGTCGGCCCGGCTCCAGGAACGCTGACGGTTGCGGCCCGCATTGCGTCAATGCGATGGCGCAGCCGGGATGGCAGCAGCTGCTCAAGCTTGACGAGCGTGCGGAGGGAAGCCTCTTCGATGCCGGTGACGCCGGCGCCGGCGGTCGTACGTAGCGCGACGGCAACCGCGACCGCCTCCTCGTCGTCAAGGAGCAGCGGGGGCATGGTGGTTCCGTGACCGAGGCGGTACCCACCGCCCACCCCAGGGGTCGCCTCCACCGGGTAGCCGAGCTCACGAAGCCGCTCGATATCGGTCCTGATGGTCCGGGTGCTTACCTCGAGCCGGGACGCCAGGTCCTGCCCGGACCAGTCACGGCGCGCTTGCAGCATCGCGAGCAACCGGAGCAGGCGCGTCGATGTTTGCCACATGATTCCTCAGTTTGGCAGCAATCGAGGAACGAATCCTTCCGCAATTGCCTCTAGCGTAAGTGCCATGACAACCGCTACCACGCCCCAACCGTTCACAATCCAGATCACTGACTCCGAGCTGCATGACCTCCATCGCAGACTGGACAAGACCCGCTGGCCGGATCCTCCGCCAGACTCTCGCACTGACTTCGCCCGCGGCGTGCCCTTGGCTTACCTCCAGGAACTGACCGCTTACTGGCGGCAGGGCTTCGATTGGCGGGCTCAGGAAGCGCGACTCAACGAGATTGCGCAGTTCATCACTGAGATCGACGGGCAGCAGATCCACTACTTACACGTCCGCTCTCCAGAGCCTGACGCGCTGCCGCTGTTGATCAACCACGGGTACCCGTCGTCGGTGGTCGAGTTCTCTGACCTGATCGGTCCACTCAGTGATCCCAGGTCCCACGGCGGCGATCCGCGGGACGCGTTTGACCTCGTGATCCCGTCGCTGCCTGGCTTCGGTTTCTCTACACCGGTTCGCCAGACCGGGTGGGAGCTGGGGCGGACGACAGCTGCATTTGCTGAGCTGATGGCTCGGCTGGGCTACGCACGTTACGGCGCCCACGGCGGTGACATTGGCGCCGGCGTCAGCGGTCGGCTCGGGGCCACAGATGCCGAGCATGTGGTCGGCACGCTTGTGATCACCGACCCAGGTGCACTCGGGCTGGCGGGAGAGCAATTCCCGATTCCGGACCATCTCACCGAGGACGAGCGTGCGCGGGTCGAGCAAGAACGTACGACCTGGCGCGCTGAGCGCGGCTACCTCGACCTGCAAGGTCATCGGCCCGAGACCATTGCGGCAGCGCTAACCGATTCCCCTGTCGGGCAGCTTGCCTGGATTGTCGAGAAGTTCCAGACCTGGACCAACCCGGCGTCGCAGACTCCGGACGAGGCAGTGGATCGCGATCAGCTGCTGACCAACGTCAGTCTCTACTGGTTCACCCGGAGCGGTGCTAGCGCGGCCCGTTTCCTGTCAGAGGCTGAGCATTCCGACCTCGACTGGATTGCGCCGTCCGGCGTACCGAGCGGTTGGGTGGTGTTCAACACGGAGCCCATCATGCGGCGGTTCATGGACCCACAGCACCAGATGGCTTACTGGAACGAACACCGCGAGGGCGGGCACTTTGCGGCCATGGAGGAGCCGGCACTGCTGGTTGATGATCTTCGATCCTTCTTCCATGATCTGCGTTGATGCCTCCAGCTTGATCAACAGGGCTGCCCTCAGAAGAGGCTGGGCTCGGTCAAGGCGAGGTGTGGCGGGACTGCTGCTGTGCGCGTGTCGGGTATGCGCAGCACCTTGTCCTTGTGATCAAGACCGTGTTTGTGCAGCAGCGCCGATGATCGGCGAGCGAGGTCGGTCGCGTAGGAGCGGTTGACGTAGGAGCCGTTGCGGTACAGCTCGGCGTACGCGTCGATCAGCTGGGGGTGATGTCTGCCGAGGTAGCGCATGAACCATTCCCGAGCGCCCGGACGCAGGTGCAGGGCGAACACGGTCGCGCCGGTGGCGCCAGCAGCGGCGATCTGGGCAAGCAGGCCATCGATTTGCTCATCGCTGTCGGTGATCATGGGCAGGATCGGCGCCACAAGCACCTGGCAGGGCAGGCCTGCCTCGACGATGGTTCGAACCAGCTCGAGCCGGGCTCTCGGCGTTGGCGTACCGGGTTCGAGGGCCGCGTGAACGGTCTCGTCGGCCAGTGCGATGGAGACGCCCATGCTGACCGATACGGCCTGGCTCGCCACGGCCAGCATCGGCAGATCCCGCCGCGTCGTGGTGCCTTTGGTCAAGATCGAGAAGGGAGTGCCCGACCCGGCAAGCGCGGCAATGATTCCCGGCATCAGACGGTAGCGACCTTCGGCCCGCTGGTACGGATCGGTGTTGGTCCCGAGCGCCACCGGCTCGTGGGTCCACGTCGGACGGCGCAACTCCCGCGCCAGCACGTCAGCGATGTTGATCTTGACGATGATCTGGCGGTCGAAGTCGTCGCCGGCATCGAGATCGAGGTAGGTGTGCGTGTTTCTGGCAAAGCAATAGACGCAGCCATGGCTACAACCTCGATAGGGGTTGACCGTCCAGTTGAAGGGCAGCGCTGCTGCCGCCGGCACTCGATTGAGCGCCGATTTCGCCAACACCTCATGGAAGGTGATGCCCGCAAACTCCGGCGTACGCACCGACCGGACGAGGTTCTGCAGCCGATCCAACCCTGGTAGCGCATCCGGATCGCCGCCTGCTTCGCTTGAGACCTCTTGGCCAGCCCAGCGCACGGCTCTATTCAAACACATCTTCGATTATGAGTCGAGCCGGCCCTTCCCGACTCCGCTTCGTTTACGTGGACTGCGCAGCAACCGCAGCTGATGCCAAGACCGAGTACGTGACGCGGAGCGGCGTCAATGAGGAACCCCACAGCGAGAAAGTGCGCGCCACATTGCGGCCAGGCTGTAGTCTCCACGCTTGGCCGCCGTTCGTTTGAACCCGACAGTCAGGATTGAAACTCATGCCACGCGTCTACAACTTCAGCGCCGGCCCAGGCACCCTACCTGAGGACGTGCTGCTCCAGGCGGCGGACGAGATGCTCGATTGGCACGGCACCGGCCAGTCCGTGATGGAGATGAGCCACCGTGGCAAAGAGTTCATCTCGATCGCGGAGCAGGCAGAGGCCAATCTGCGCAAGCTGCTCGCGATCCCGGATGACTACCACGTGCTTTTCCTGCAAGGCGGCGCATCGCTGCAGTTCGAGATGATCCCGATGAACCTGATCCAGGGCCGCGCCGTCTCTGACTACATCAACACTGGCGAGTGGGCGAAGAAGGCCATCAACGCGGCCAAAAGCTTGGCCGATGTGAACGTCGCTGCCAGCGCGGAGGACCGGGCGTTCACCTATGTGCCGGCTCAGTCTGACTGGCAGCTGACCGAGCGGGGGGCTTACGTCCACTACACGGCCAACGAGACCATTAACGGAGTCGAGTTTAGGTGGACACCGGATGTCGGCGACGTGCCGCTGATCAGCGACATGTCCTCGAACCTGCTATCCCGCCCGCTGGATATGCAGCGGTTCGGCCTGATCTACGCCGGAGCGCAGAAGAACATTGGTCCGGCCGGGCTGGCCTTGGTGATCGTACGCGATGACCTCATTGGGCTCGGTGAGCCCACGCCACCGGCGATGCTCGACTATGCGACCCATGTCAAGGCGCGATCGATGTACAACACGCCGCCGACGTACGCGGTCTACGTTGCGGGTCTGGTGTTCCAGTGGCTGCTGGAGACCGGCGGGCTGGCCGCCGTGGAGCAACGCAATATCGCCAAGTCCGCGCTGCTGTACGACTACATCGACAACTCGGACTGCTACGTCAACCCGGTTGAGAAAGCCGACCGGTCGCGGATGAACGTGCCGTTCCGGCTGACCGATCCTGATCTTGAGGCTGACTTCCTGGCCGGTGCGGCCAAGCACGACCTGGTCGAGCTGAAGGGACATCGTTCCGTCGGTGGCATGCGGGCCTCGCTCTACAACGCGATGCCGATCGAAGGCGTCCAGGTTTTGGTGGACTATATGGCCGAGTTCGCGGCGACGAAGGGCTGAAGCAGGCAATGACCGAGAAGTATCGCGTACGGGTCCTCAACCACATCTCGGTCGGGGGGCTGAAGCGGCTGCCCTGGGATCGGTTTACGGTGTCGGCCGATGTCGAGGATCCACATGCCATTTTGGTTCGTTCGGCCGACCTGCACGAGATGGAAATTTCGGAGTCCCTGCTGGCGGTCGGACGCGCCGGCTCCGGCACCAACAACATCCCGATCCCGAGGATGTCGGCGCGCGGGATCCCGGTATTCAATGCACCAGGCGCCAACGCCAACGCCGTCAAAGAGCTCGTGGTTGCCGGCATGTTGCTGGCGGCGCGCAACATCGATGATGCGTTGAAATACCTCGACTCGCTGGACCCGAACGATCCGGAATTGGAGAAGAAGGTCGAGGCCGGTAAGAAGGCGTTCGCCGGGTACGAGCTGGGGGGTCACACGCTCGGGATCGTGGGCCTGGGCAAGATCGGTTGTCTGGTTGCCGATGCGGCGATCAAGCTCGGCATGCACGTGATCGGCTATGACCCGGACATCACCGTCGATTCGGCGTGGAGCTTACCGGCGACGGTCAAGAAGGCGCACAGCCTGGGCGAGGTTCTCAAGCACAGCAACTTCCTCACATTGCACGTTCCGCTCGTCGACGCGACCCGCCGCATGATCGATGCCGGCGGTATCGCGCAGATGAGACCCGGTGCGGTGGTGCTCAATTTCTCTCGTGGCGGAGTGGTCGATGACACCGCGATCTTGGAGGCGCTGGAGTCTGGTCAGTTGTCGAAGTATGTCTGCGACTTTCCTGCTCCGCATCTCGCTCAGCATCCCGGGGTGATCTTGTTGCCGCATCTCGGCGCTTCGACGGGTGAGGCTGAGGAGAACTGCGCTGTGATGGTCGCCGAGCAGGTGCGGGACTACTTGCTTGACGGGACCATCCGAAACTCAGTGAACTTCCCCGGCGTCATCCTGCCTAGAGAATCGCGTTGGCGGGTGGCCATTGCGAACGCGAATGTGCCGAATATGGTGGGCGGCATCTCTCATGAGATGGCTGCGGCTGGGCTCAATATCGCGACCATGACCAACAAGTCCCGAAAAGACCTCGCGTACACGCTCGTGGACGTGGACAGCGATGTGCCGGATTCGGTGATCAAGGCAATCGGCGACATCGACGGCGTGCTCATGGTCCGCTACCTCCCACTAGAGGGCTGACTTCCTCCGGCAGATCAAATGCGCACCATGCCCCTGAAGAGCACTATGCGACTCCGGCGTTCATGGACGGTCCGGGCCGCCAGATCAAACCGGCGGGCACCGGCAGGGCGTTGAACGTGGGTCCCCAGGACGGTATGCGGCCACCGACAGACAACCGGCCGGGCACTTGCAGGACCAGCTCGGATGAGGGCGGACTGATCCCCTCGGTCACGGCCGCCGAATGTAGTACTCGG
>DATLPF010000014.1:0-11699 GCA_035535875.1 Propionibacteriaceae bacterium | reverse complement strand
CTTACGGATAGCGTCTCGGACGCTCCTCTGAACTGAACCAAGGCAAATGCATATCACTTCCAAGCTGCTCCATGCCAGTCAGACTGCTAGTCAATCGGTCCGGCGCCCCGCGATCATCTGGGTAAACCCACGGACCTCACTTACGCCTACCGCCGTATTGTCATGCGCGCCAGAGATCACTGACACGCACGAAGTCGCGTTCGGCCAGGAGTGACAGCAACGGTGACAGCAACGCACCGAGTCCCAAAGTTGTCCGTCAACGACCGCTTACGCGCGAGCATGCGCAAAATCGTCGTGTGGCCACCATTGCTGGCTTCTCTTAATCATGTGTCTTAGCCGCAGAGGTCAAGGGCGCTTCGCGTCCTACGGATTCGCTTCGCTCACCCTTGACATCCGCCCCGAAGACCAAGGGCGGCTGGGCCATCGGGGAGGCCGCGAGAGTGGTCGCACAGACCTTTGTGCTTTCAGGGCGGCCGCCGGAGTAGTCAAGGAGGGGTACGTACCCCTCCGTTTCGGGCAGAGTCTTCGGCTCGCTGAGTTGAGTCCGGCAGAGTGGTGTACGAGCGACTTGTGCAATTAGATCGACGGCTCGAATCGGCCCGACCGGCAAGCTGACGCCAGCGCGTCGATGCTCCGCCGCGCGCGTCTGCGCACTGTCCCGGGCGACAGTCCAAATTCCGCCGCCGTCTCCGCCAACGCTGACGCTGACATCAGTCCCTGTCCGCTGCGACAGATTGTCCGGACCCCCAACCGATCGGTCTGCTCCACCAATGAAGCGAGCAGCAGGCGATCGCGAGATCCGATCAAACCGACCTGCTCGCCCCAGGACAGCACGTCGATCAGCTCCTCGTTAGGCGAAACCTGCTTGTGGAGCTGTTGCTCCGGCAACCTGTCTGTCGGCACGGTTCGCCGCTCGGCCCACGATGGTCGCTTCAGCATTCCTTCCCGAGCGAGAACGGATCGCATGTTCGCCAGCACGTTGCCCGCAACCTTCTGGTGCCGCCACCAGGGGAACTGACGGATCTCCAGCCAAAGCTGGCTGGCGACCAGCGCATCCGTCTCCGGACCCGCCGGCGCCCGTTGGGCGATCGCAATTGCGCCGGGCAGCAACGCCCAAGCCACGACCCACGCCGCTGGCCGGCAATCTTTTCCGGAGGGCGAGCCGATCTGAACCAACGCATGCAGCACCTCGTCCGCGGCGTCGATGCCGACCAGCATCAACCAGTCCCGAAGCCCGTCGACCGCTGGCGCCGACGCTAGCCGTGGATCCTGCTCAAGCCAGTCTTGCCAGAGCCGCCGGGCCTCTGCCAATCCCTGCGATAAGTCCGCCACACCGAGCTGTTCCACAACGCTCAACGCTCCTGCTCCTTCCGCGCGTTATGCCGAAGGTCGCAGGTCTACGTCACCCGAACCGTGCCCCCAAAGACCGACCTGTGGGGGTACGTCCGGGTTGCAACGACATCACCCCGCAGACCACGTACCCCCGAATGCCGAGGACGTCGAGACCGCCATGGTTATCGCCGTGTCTTTCAGGAGTATGAGGTCGAGCCAACTCCCTGTGGGTGGTGAGCCGCGTACGCCGCCTCAGCAACGACCGCTCATAACGATCGACGAAGCCGCGACGTATCTCAACGTGCCCGCACGCTGGGTCGCTGATGCGGTCCGACAGCGAAAGGTCCGCTGCACCAGGATCGGCAAGCACATCCGGTTCCGGGTCGAGCATCTGGACGAACTGATCGCCGCCGGCGAACAACCGGTGACGTCGGACGTGATCCCGATCCAACGCAACCGAACCCGAACAAAGCTCTAATCCCATCACGGCGTCGACACCGGCCGGATGGTGCCACCGCTTAGCGCCGTATCGATGATCTTGGAGATCAACTCATCTCCCGCTGGTAACAGGTGACCGTAGGTGTCGATCGTCGTGGTGATCGACTCGTGGCCAAGTCTGGCCTGGATGTGTGGCAGCGGCGCACCGCCGGCGATCAACCACGCGACATGTGTGTGCCGCAGATCATGAAACCGGAATGGAGCGAGCCCCTCGGCCGCCACTGCGGTCATAAGCTTCCGCCATATATGGGTGTAGAAGTCGCCGTTGTGCAACGGCAGGCCAGTCCGGCTGGTGAACACGAAGTCGTCGGCCGGTCGGCCATCAATTCTCCTCTCGAGCAGCGCCGCCACGGCCGGGGCGATCGTGATGGTCCGTCGGGATCGCGGTGTCTTGGGATGCCCGAGGTGGTGATCACGCATCGTGTGTTTCGCCCGCAACTGCCGGGAGAGCCAACCCGGGGTCTCGGTCGCGCCATCCTCACCATTGCGCTTCCACGCCTTGTTCACCCGAACCGTGCCGCGGTCAAGATCGATATCCCCGACCCACAATGCGGTGATCTCACCGAACCGCAATCCCGTCCCGGCCGTCACGGCCAACACGTCCCCATGTCTCTTGGCCAGCCGTACGGCGGTCTCCAACTCCCGTTCGGTCAGGAACCGCAGCTCCGGCCTCGACTGCTTCACCCTCGACTGCTTCGGCGCCGTCCCGATTGCCGGGTTCGCAGCCAGATAGCCACGCTTCACGGCGTACGCGAACACGCCGTAGATCAGACCGTGGTAGTTCGCCTTCGTCTTTAAAGACCGGTCCCACTCGATCAGCCATGTCTTCACCTGCGCCTCACCGATTGCCGTGATCGGACCCGCGAAGATCAGCGAGCCTCGCACCGGCGTGCGTGCCAGCACCTGTAGCTGTCCGAGGTACCGCTTCCGCTGCCCGGGGGACAGGTCGACGATCTGCCGGACGTACTCCTCGCCGATCTTGTCGAAGCTCGGTGGAGGCGTCATTGGGTCGGCGACATCCGGCGGCCGGACGAACCCCTCACCCTTCACCCATCCGTCGGGCCACCGCTGACCAGCGGCCTCGACCATCCGCTTGAAACCGTCCGCGCGCGCGAGATTCTGCGCGTCCGATCCAGCGCCGAACGTCTCCCACAGGCGGGTGGCGTCACGAGTACCACCGGGCCGCCAGATCACCCGCGCGGTCAGGTTACCGTCGGCGCGTCTGTGCTGTTCAATCCATGCCATGCCAGGGCCTCCGAACTGAGTCGGTGCCACAGCGGTGCCACAATGGGCCCTCTGAACCTGCCGCGGATTCCATATAAACCCAGGTCGGCGGGGGGTTCCTACTGGTGCGCGAGGGGGGATTTGAACCCCCACGTCCTTGCGGACACTGGCACCTGAAGCCAGCGCGTCTGCCGTTCCGCCACTCGCGCTCGGATCACATCCAGATCCGAACCAGCCGGGAAAGGCTAGCACGAACCCGGACCGTGACTGATGCGTCAGTTTTGCACGCCTGGCAACGGTTCCAGCTCAATTCTCTTCGTAGCAAGCCGACTTATGTTCTGCGGATACGATCTAGTTTGACCTCGGGGAAGGGAGGGACATGGGCATCTTCGCGCGCTTTGAGAAGAAAGTTGAGGGCGCGGTTAGCGGCGCCTTCGCGCGCGCGTTCAAAGGCGACGTGCAGCCGGTCGAGATTGCCGCGCGGCTGCAGCGCGAACTCGATGCCGAGGCCAAGCTGATGTCCCGCAACAAGCGCTTAGTGCCCAACGACTTCACCGTCCACCTCTCCCAACATGACCACGACAAGCTCGCCCCGTACGCCAGCACTCTGAACGCTGAGTTGGCAACCGAGCTTCACAACCATGCCCGCGAGATGGGCTATGTGTTCAATGGCCCGATCAAGATCGGCTTCGAGCTGGACTCCCACCTGCCCACCGGCCGTTTCACCGTCACCTCCCAGGCAGTCGCCGGTATCACCCCTCGCGGCGGCCGCGCGAGTGAAACTTCCATCAATCGAGCGCCACTGGTGCTCGAGGTCAATGGCACCCGGCATCCGCTGCAGCCACCCGGACTCGTGATCGGCCGCGGCAGTGAGGCGGACCTGCGGATCAACGACCCGGGGATCTCGCGCCGGCACGCCCAGATCCGGGTGAACCCAGCAGGTCAAGGCTTGCAGATCGACATCGTCGATTTGGGTTCCACCAACGGCATCATGGTGAACGGGCAGAAGGTGCAACAAGCCGTCCTGCAGGAGGGAACACGGATTGAGATCGGGTCCACCCGAATGCTCGTTCACGCTCCCGGCGGACGATGAGACGCGATGTCGGAAATCGCCCTCACGGTCATCAAGGTGGTCTATCTGGCCCTACTGTGGCTATTCATCCTCTCCGCAGTCTCGGTCATCCGAAGTGACTTGTTCGGCAAGACAGTTCGGGCCTCGGACCAGCCGCAACCCCAAGAGCTGGAGACGCCTCCGCCTCCGTCCAGGAGGGGAAGGCGACAGCGTGGGGAGCCGCGGGTGTTCGTGATCTCCCAGGGCAGCCAGGCAGGTCTCTCGGCCGAACTTGCCGGCGGAGTGATCATGATCGGCCGTGGCGCCGATTGCCAGCTGATCTTGGATGACGACTACGTTTCCACTCGGCACGCCCGCGTGGTCAGTAGCCCGAACGGGATTTATGTAGAGGACCTCGGCTCCACAAATGGCACCTACGTCAACGGCCAGCGGATCACCGCGCCGACGACGATCACGCTTGCCGATGCGGTACGCATCGGCAAGACCATGTTGCGGCTGGAGCCGTGATCAGATGACGCTCCAGCTGAGGTATGTGACCCATTCCGAGATCGGGCTGATCCGCAAGAACAACCAGGACTCCGGTTACGCGAGCCCGCATCTGCTCGTGGTAGCTGACGGCATGGGCGGCGCGGCCGCGGGTGATCTTGCCTCCGCCGTGGCAATCGACACCATCCGGAAGATCGAGGGTCCAACCGCCGGCGAGGAGATGCTCGATGTGCTGGTGGGCGCCATTCATCAAGCCAATGACAAGATCGCGGAACTGGTTGAGTCCGATCTCTCCCTGGAGGGCATGGGTACAACCGTCACCGGGGCGATGTTCGACGGCGCTCAGCTGGGCCTGGCGCACATCGGAGACAGCCGCGCCTACCTGTTCCGTGACGGTCACCTGGAACGGCTCACGCACGATCACACCTGGGTGCAATCCCTCGTCGACGACGGCAAGATCAGCGAAACCGAAGCCGCGATGCATCCGCACCGCTCGCTGCTGTTGAAAGTACTGAACGGGCAGCCCACCAACGACCCCGACCTCGCCATGGTGCCGGTCGCCGTCGGTGATCGGCTGATGTTCTGTAGCGATGGCGTATGCGGGTTAATCGACGACGACGTGATCGAGGCCGCTCTGCAGCTGCCTGACTTGAATGATGCTGCTGAGCGCCTCGTCGTCGCGGCTCTCCACGAGGGTGGAATCGACAACATCACGGTGATCGTCGCCGATGTCGTTGAGTCGGGAGGCACCGACGAGGTGGTCGTGCTTGGCGCCGCCTCAGAGCATCCGATTCCCACCGACGGCGTTCGGCGCGGTCAGGGTGTCGAGCAGGATGAACACGACGAGACCCTCGTGACCAATCTGGCCGACTTCGAGCCGCCCCCGATTGACGACGAGGAGCGATACAACCCGCAGGCACCGCATCAGCGACGCTTTCGCAAGCCGCTCATCGGGCTGCTCGCTCTGCTCCTCGTCGCAGTTGCAGGACTGGGCATGGCTTACGGGTGGACTCGCACCCAATACTTCGTGGGCGCCGACCAAAACAAGGTCGCGATCTTCCAAGGTCTGTCGGAAGGACTGCCCGGCCTGGCTTTGTCGCAGGTCTACGAGGTACAGCAACTAACGGTGAGCGAGCTGCCGCCGTTCTATCAGGAGCAGGTCAAAGCCAATATCGATGTCGCAAGCCTGGACTCGGCCCGCGAGACGGTCGCCGAGCTGACCGAGGCAGCCAAGAGGTGCGCCAGCCCAGAGCCGACAGCTTCGCCGCGGCCAAAACCCACACCAGGTTCAAAACCGAGCCCGACACCGAGCAAAAAGCCCGCCAATAAGCCAACCCCGATACCCACAGCGCCCGTCACTGGGCAGGCGGAGCCGAGCTGCTGATCATGCGTGTTGTGGCGCCTGTCACTGTCGTCCCGCGCAAGCGGCGCGGGGTTGAGTTGGCTCTGATGATCTTTGCGCTGGGTCTGACCCTCGGCGCGTACGCCCTGGTCGACATCAATGTCACCGGCGAGCTGTCGTCGGCCTTTCCCTACGTCGCAGGCATCTGCACCTTGCTCGCGGCACTCACCCATATTGCAGTCAGGTGGCGAATCCCGTACGCGGACCCCGTGATTCTGCCGTGCGTGATCTTGCTCAATGGCCTCGGCCTGGTCATGATCCATCGGATTGATTTGATCAACGACCCGCCACTCAACGGTGCCCGCCAGCAGCTGATCTGGACAGCGATCGGCGTCTTGATGTTCATCCTGGTCGTCGCCTGGCTCAATGATCACCGGCCGCTGCAGCGGTTCACCTACACGATCGGCCTCGCAGGCATCGTGCTGCTGTTGCTACCACTGGTGCCGGGGCTCGGCACCGAGAAGTTCGGCGCCCAGATCTGGATCCATATCGGTCCCTACAGCTTCCAACCAGCGGAGGCGGCCAAGGTCTTGCTCGCGATCGCTTTCGCCTCCTATCTGGTCGAGAAGCGCGACGTGCTGGCGCTCGCCGGATATCGGATACTCGGCATCGACCTGCCGCGGGCCCGTGACCTCGGCCCGATCCTGGTGATGTGGCTGATCAGCCTGGCCATCTTGGTGTGGCAGCGCGATCTGGGTACCTCACTGCTGTTCTTCGGACTGTTCGTGATGATGCTCTACGTCGCCACCGAGCGGGCCGGCTGGGCGGTGCTCGGCACCCTGCTGTTCGCGGCGGGAGCGTACTTCGGCTACCTCAACTTCGGTCACGTACGGGCGCGGGTAGGCGCCTGGCTGGATCCCTTCTCCAACTTCGACCTCTACTATCAGGTGATCAATGCGCAGTTCGGCATGGCCTGGGGCGGCTTGCTGGGCACCGGCCTAGGGCTGGGCCGACCGGGGCTGACACCACTGGCCCGCAGCGACTTCATAGCCGCCGCAATCGGTGAAGAGCTCGGCATGACCGGTCTGATGGCAGTCGTCATGATCTATGGACTGATTGTGGCTCGAGGTTTGCGCGTCGCCCTGCAGTGCCGGGAGCCCTTCGGCAAGCTGCTGGCGACAGGCCTGTCGTTCGCCTTCGCGCTGCAGGTGTTCACCATCATCGGCGGCGTTACTCGGCTGCTGCCGCTGACCGGCCTCACCACCCCATTCATGTCCCAGGGCGGGTCATCGTTGGTCTGCAACTGGATCGTCGCCGGGCTCTTGCTGGTGATCTCCCACCAGGTACGCAAGCCCGCCGCGACGGTCGCTCCCATCAATCCGGACGTGGAGCAAACCCAGCTGGTCAAGGCGGGCGCATGAACAAGCCCATCCGGCGAGTCGCTTTCATCGCCATGATCATGTTCGGGTTGCTGCTAGCCAACGGCACTTACATGATGATCTTTCGGCAGTCCTCGCTGGCCGCCCAGCCGCAGAATCGGCGGGTGCGCGATGCCGAGTTCGCCCAGAACCGCGGAGCGATCTTGGCGGCCGGCAAGACTGAGATCGCCAAGACGGTGCCAGCCAAGGATCGCTTCAAATACCAGCGGGTCTATCCGGATGGCGAGCTCTATGCAGCGATCACCGGCTTCTACTCCTACGACCGCGCCAGCTCAGGCTTGGAGCGCACCTACAACGCCCAGCTGGCGGGCACAGATGATGCACTTTTCGTACGCAGGCTGGTTGACCTGGCGACAAACCGGTCGCCGGAAGGGGCAAGCGTACAGACAACGATTGTCCCCAAGATTCAGAAGGCGGCCGCCGACGCGCTTGGCAGTCAGAAGGGCGCTGTGGTCGCGCTCGACCCGAAGACAGGCGCCGTGCTGGCCATGGTGACCAGCCCCACCTTCGACCCGAACGACATCGCCAGCCACGACATCGAGTCTGCGGGGAAGGCATATGACCGGCTTGCGTCCAACTCCCAGCACCCGCTGTCCAACCGAGCCGCTCGCGAGATCTATCCCCCCGGCTCGACATTCAAGCTGGTAACTGCGGCTGCCGCTCTCGCTGACGGGAAGACGCCAGACTCCATGGTTGATTCGCCGGATCGGCTCAAGCTGCCCCGCACCCGCGTCTTCCTGCCCAACTCCACCAACTGCGGCGGCACCAAGATCACCATCACTCAGGCGCTCAAAGTCTCCTGTAACACCGCGTTCGCCAACCTGGGCCTTGATGTTGGTGAGGACAAACTCCGCGAACAAGCCCAACTTTTCGGCTTCGACAGACGGCACCTGCCCGACCTCGGAGGCGGGGCCAGCCAATTCCCCGACAAGCTCAACGATGCGCAGCTGGCGCTTAGCGCGATTGGCCAGTACGACGTAGCGGCTAGCCCTTTGCAGATGGCGATGGTGTCGGCGGCGATCGCTAACGATGGCGTGCTGATGGACCCGTATGTGGTGAGCACTGTGCGATCTCAGGACCTGAAGCCGATCCAAACCCACGAGCCGCAACAGCTGTCCACTGCCATGACCCCCGAGCACGCCAAGGAGCTGCAACAAATGATGGGCGTCGTGGTCAGCGAAGGTACGGGCCACAATGCGCAGATTCCGGGTGTCGAGGTGGGAGGCAAGACCGGCACCGCACAGTCGGATCCCAAGCGCAAACCGTTCGCGTGGTTCACCTCATTTGCGCCGCTGGACGATCCCGCGATCGCTGTCGCCGTGATCGTCGAAGACGCCGATATCCCGCGGAACGACATCGCCGGTGGGCGGCTGGCCGCACCCATCGCCCGCGCCGTCATGGAAGCCGCACTATGACAAGCGGTCGCTCCGACGACTGCAGGAGCTTGCGGCGAGGCCTGATTGCAACCGCGACTGTGGAGTCGCCTCGCCGCAAGCGACGAAGGAGTCGGATCCCGCGAGCACTTGTCAGAGTGCCCATCCAACACCGCACTATGACGAGCTGTTCACTCCGACGACTGCAGGAGCTTGCGATGCAACCACTTGAACAAGTCAGCCGCCCGAGGCAAGCGACGAAGGAGTCGGAACCCGTGAACGGCTTGTCAGAGTGCGCATCCAACACGGCACTATGACAAGCGGTCGCTCCGACGACTGCAGGAGCTTGCGAACGTCCACATGGGGCGGGCATTTCACGGTCCGGGGTCACATGGCCGAGAATGGCACCCGGGGTTTGAGGGAGGATCATGGGGATGACTAGCAGCCCAACGACGGTCGGGGGCCGATACGAACTGGGCGAGCTGCTCGGTCGGGGCGGCATGGCGGAAGTCCGTCGTGCTGTCGACCAACGGCTCGGACGGCCCGTGGCGGTCAAGCAGCTGCGTACCGACCTTGCGACTGACCCGACGTTTCAGGCACGATTTCGCCGCGAAGCCCAGTCGGCAGCCGGCCTGAACCATCCCACAATCGTCGCCGTCTACGACACCGGCGAAGAGACTGATCCCCTGACCGGAGTTTCGGTTCCCTACATCGTGATGGAGCTGGTGGAGGGGCCGACCTTGCGTGACATACTCCGCGAGGGGCGCAAGATCCTGCCGGAGCGCGCGTTAGAGCTGACCCAGGGTGTCCTGGACGCCTTGAGCTACAGCCACAAGGCCGGCATTGTGCACCGCGACATCAAACCGGCCAACGTGATGCTGGGCCCCCAAGGTGGGGTCAAGGTGATGGACTTCGGCATCGCCCGGGCCGTAGCGGACACCAGTGCCACCATGACCCAGACCGCAGCGGTGATTGGCACCGCTCAGTACCTCTCGCCGGAGCAGGCTCGCGGCGAGACCGTGGATGCCCGCAGCGACCTCTACTCGGCGGGTTGCTTGCTGTACGAGCTCCTTGTGGGCAGGCCGCCGTTCGTCGGGGATTCCCCCGTGAGTGTCGCCTACCAGCACGTACGCGAGGCCCCAGTGCCGCCCAGCCAGCTGGACCCGGAGATCACTCCTGAGATCGACGCAGTCGTCCTGAAGGCGCTGGCGAAGGATCCGGCCGACCGCTACCAGTCTGCCAAGGAGATGAAGGCCGACATCAGTCGCTTGCTCTCTGGCGAACAGACCGCCGCCCAGCAGACAACCGCCGTCGTGGCCATGGCAGCTGGAGCGATGGCTGCCAACGCGTACGACACCCCCACCCACTTGGCGACGCCGCCGCCCGTCGGCCCGCCGGAGGGATCGGAGGAGGAATACGAGGAAGAGGAACCGCAGAAGAGTCGAGTCGGCCTCGCGATCCTCATCGGTGCACTGATCGTACTGGCGCTGGGCCTGGGCGGGTGGGGGCTCTATCGGATGTTCAATCCGGCGAACCCACCGGTCGAGAAGGTTGCAGTGCCGGGCGTCACCGGCTTCAACGAGCAGCAGGCACGTGACCAACTCACGGCAGCCAAGCTCCAGGTCAATGTCGAGAAGGTGAACGGCGACGAGGGAACCCAAGGCACTGTTACTGCGCAAGAGCCCGTCGGCGGCACCGAAGTCGCAGTGGACAGTACCGTCACGATCACGGTGAACGAGGGCCCCAAGACTGGCACTATCCCCGACAACTTAGTTGGACAGGACGTCAAAGAGGTCAAGAACGATCTGGACGATCTGAAGTTCACCAACGTCACGACGAAAGCCGCCAAGAGCGAAGATCCCGATACCAAGCCGGGCGAGGTGACCAGCATCTCACCGAAGGAAGGCGAGACCGTACCTCTGGATAGCAAGATCACCGTACGGTACGCGACCGGCAAGTCGGAGGTCCCGAACTTCGACGGTCTGAGTCGGTCCGCAGCGATCCGGCAGGCCAGGGACGCCGGCTTCGATGACCCGGTTTTCGCTCAGCGGGAGAGCTCGAAGCCTGGCGGTACCGTCATCGGCCAGAGCCCGCGGGCCGGCGCAACAGTCGACCGCGACACCACGATCAGACTCACCCTGGCCACCGCGCCGCCGACGCCACCTTCCCCACCACCGACGACCCAGTCACCGACAGAACCGCCCACAACAAAAGCGCCTACGCCAACGCCGTCACCGACACCGACCAAGACGAAGAAGACTCCTTCTGAATCGAACACATAAACGAATATCTGATAAGCTGAGGGCATGTCTAGCGTTGTTCAGACGTCCCTCTTCGATCTAGCTGCCTCCGACCACCTCGCCCTTGGACCGCTTGGCGGCATGATCACCCGCCAGCCTCTCGGCCGCGGCGCCTGGGTAGACCTGCTGCCCGGCTGGCTGGGGGGTATCAGCAACCTCTTCGAAGAACTCCTGGAGCAGGTGCCGTGGCAAGCCGAGCGGCGACAGATGTACGAGCGGGTGGTCGACGTGCCGCGACTGCTCAGCTTCTACGGTGAGGGCGATCCACTTCCTCATCACGATCTGGTGACGGCCCGCGAGGCCTTGAACGCCCACTATGAGAAGGCGCTCGGCGAGCATTTCACGACCGCCGGATTGTGCCTGTATCGCGACGGGCGCGACTCGGTCGCCTGGCACGGCGACACCATTGGGCGCGGCAAGAGCGAAGACACCATGGTCGCGATCATCTCGCTCGGCTCCCCGCGGCAGTTCCTGCTGCGTCCACGAGGCGGCGGTGCGACGATCAGGCACGTCTTAGGTCACGGCGATCTGATCGTGATGGGCGGCTCGTGCCAGCGCACGTGGGAGCATGCAGTCCCGAAGACCACACGATCGGTGGGTCCGCGGATTAGTGTGCAGTTCCGGCCGAGTGGT
>DATLPF010000013.1:0-8257 GCA_035535875.1 Propionibacteriaceae bacterium | reverse complement strand
GGAGCCGCGGTGGGTGCCGTGGGCTATGAAGTGCTCGGCGACAAGATCATCTTCGGCGATCATGTGCTGTACGTCGCTTCGCCAGTCAGGAAAGGCTTGGCGGAAGAGCTCGGCTGCTTGCCGCATACCGTCTGGTCCGTCCGGGGCGCCGGGCAGCGGCGGGTCATGGTTGATGAAGTCTGGGTCGAGATAGCGGTCGACGGCCGTCAGATCCCCGTCGGTGAACAGGGCTGTGATGAACTCCTCGACAATTTGCTTGTTGCGTGTGCTGGTCATAACGCCATCGTCGGCTGGTCCCGACCACTCCACCATCCCTCCAAGGTGGGATGTTTCTTGACGCCACTGCGGAGGAGGATGGGCGGTATGGAAGAAAGCCGCGCGGTCGCGCGGCGCGCAGACGATCTGGTGCGCCGCTGCTACTCGGACCTAGGCGGCACGGCGTTTCAGGCTGAAGTGGTGCGGGCCATCCATGCTTTGCTTCCCGTCGACGCCGTTTTTCTTGCCGCGGCAGACCCAGGGACGCTTTTGTTCACGAGCATCTTTGCCGAGGAGCCGCTGCTGGGTGTGGCTGATCAATTCCTCGACAATGAGTTCGGCCAGGACGACGTCAACAAGTTCCAGTCGTTGGCCACCGGGACCCGCCGAGTGGCGACGCTGGACTCGGCCACTCGGGGTAAGCGTGCTGGCAGCGTCCGGTATCGCGACATCATGGCGCCGCTCGGCCTTGGTGACGAGCTCCGTGCCGCACTTGTTACCCCGTCCGGGTGTTGGGGTTACCTGTGCCTGCATCGCGCCGAGTCGCCGTATGGGTTCTCGCCGGCCGAGGTGCGCCTCATCGGCCGCCTGGCGGCCAGCCTCGGCAACGGTTTCCGGCTCAGCCTCGCTGCCCCAGGAACCGAGGGGATTGCTGCCATCACTCCCGGGGTCGTCGTACTGCATTCCGACCACACGCTCGCCGCCATAACTAGTGAGGCCGAACGCCTGCTCGCCGACATCGCCGACTACTCGTCCACATCAGGGCGTCTTCCGGCCGCCGTTTACGTGGCAGCGGCGTGCCTGCAGAGCATCGATCGGGGCACAGCCTTGCCTAATGCCTCTCCTGCGGTGCGGGTCCGGACCATGAACAGCGGCTGGCTACTCGTTCAGGCGACACATCTCCGTGGCACGGTCCATGACGACATCGCCGTAATCATTGAGCCGGCCCACCCAAGCCGCAATGCACCGCTGATCCTCAGCACGCTGGGACTGACACCGCGGGAGTCCGAGGTAGCGCTGCTGGTGCTGCGCGGGGCATCCACCAAGGCGATTGGCGCAGAACTGTATCTGTCCGGGTACACGGTGAAAGATCATCTGAAGTCGATCTTCGACAAGGCTGGGGTACGAAGCCGGCGTGATCTTGTTGCCCAGGTCCTGACAGGCCGAGGGCCGAGCTGAAATCTCATTCCCGTCGTCAGAAAACTGAGCTAACTATCACTCCGCACGCGCTGCAGAGGCCGTTCGCCTATCGGAAGACTGGGGCGCAGCCCATGTCGACGGCTTACTGCTGGCAAGGTTGCAACCTCCCGCCGCGATGTCGCGGCAGCGCAGGCGCAGGGGCTGTCACTCAGCCACCAGCATCGCGCCTGTTGTGGAACATTGTGGGCCTGGAGCGGATGGCTCAGCCCGCTCGGCTGGAACCTTCCGGATTGTTGAGGAACGCGACGACATCGGCCACGAACTTGGGTGAGGTGACAAGGCTGTGGCCCAGCTCGGGGTACATGATCAGCCGCCCGTTGGGCATCCGGTAGGCCGTCTCAGCGAACATCTCCAAGAGCCAGAAGCCATCCTTCGCTCCGCAGATCACCAGTGTCTCGGTTTGGATTCCTGGCAGGCGGCTGCGGACATCGAAGCCATCCTCAGCTTTGATCATGGCCATGGTGTCCGTGGGATTCTCGACGTTGATCCAGCGGGACGCCAGCCTTAACGGAGGCCTCAGGGCCGCTCTCAGCCAGCGGCGATGCACCATCCCGTCAACGAGTTCCTCGGCGGCGAACCGGCCCGTCGTCTCCAAGCTCCGCAACATGTTGAGCTGTGCGCGGCGAGCGACGGGACCGAGTGTGTAGGCCGTGCTGGCCACTACCGCTCGCCGAACGACCTCTGGGTGGTCGGCGATCAGCTGCATCACAATCGACCCGCCGGTCGAGTGTCCGAGCACGTGCACGGGCCGGCCGAAGTGCTCTGCCAGCGCGGTTGCATGGACGGCAGCGACTTCTGGCCAGGTGATATCGATGCTCATTCCCGGCCAGCGGTTGGTGAAGAACACTTCGAACCCAGCGCGGGCGAATGGCCTCACGGTGCGCAACGTCAGCTGTCGCTGAAACCCGGGTGGCGGGTTGTGGTGGTTCGCTGTGCCGCCCGGCAGGTAGATCAACGGCTCCCCGTCTCCCAGAGCAAGGTAGGGCAGGCCCCCGGCGAAGACGCCCTCCCGGAGCGCTGCGAGCTCAGCCGCCATCGTCGAGCACTTCTCCTGCATAGACCTCATTTGGAGTCTGCCATCCCAGCGGCTGCCAGTCCGCGTGCCGGGGGCAAGTGGCTTCCTAGTCGACGTTCCCCACCAAGGTGCCACCGTCCTCGTGAAAGCCGACCGGATCGTCGGCGTCGAGCCCGCTCGGTATGGCCCAGGGATGCCTGATTGCCTCCTACCCCTGACGGCCGCCCGGCTCGATATAACGTGAACGGCCTGTGGGGAAGCGGTGTCGACCCGGTCTATTTCACGACCGGCTGCCGCAAATGCGGTGGACGGCGCTGGGTGCGGGGATAGTCACGCTGTCACCTGCTGGGCATAGGCCGCGACAATGGGTGAGTGGAGGATGAAGCACATGGCAACACTGTGGTCCTGCCCTAAGTCGGACTGCCCACCGACCGAGATCGCTCCGGTAGACGTGCCGGAATCCGGCGAAGCGGCCGGCGCTGAGTCGGAACGTCCCTTCACGACAGATGAGGTTGCGGCGCTGCTCAACGTTCCGCTTGACACCATCTACGAGTGGCACAAGGAAGGCACAGGGCCTCCGGGGTATCAAATGCATAAGGAGAGCCACTACCGAAGGAGCGACGTGGTCCGATGGTTGGCGGAGCAAGGGGTAACGCTGGCGGTTTGCCAGAGCGAGTGCGATATGAGCTATACGCGAAGCGCGTTCAACACGATGCCAGGCCCGTAACCCGCGTTCCCGCTCTGACACAGTCCTGCGCCCCTAGGAGGGTGGGTTTGCGGGACGAGTCGGACCGGAAGAGCACCCGCCCGCGTGTCCGGCGGCAGGAGGAGCGAGGCACTTGAGTCGTTGAGCAGGACGACGCTGCGGGGCAGATTGCAGACCCAGATGCGACGTTTTGCAGCAAGGTGGGGTAGGGCGGCATACCGACCGGGGTCACGCCTCGCGGGTTTTCGGCGAGCTTTCTTGCGTCTTGGCCGGGTTGCGCTCGACGACCGGGCCCAGGATCTCGTCGATCTTCGCCAGGAGGTCCGCGTCGAGCTTGACGTTGGCGGCGGCGGCGTTGTCTCCCACCTGCTCTGGCTTTGAGGCTCCGATGATCGCAGTGGCGACGTTGTCGTTCTGCAGCGTCCACGCAACGGCAAGCGCCGCCATGGATAGCCCCGCCTCCTCCGCCAGCGGCTTGAGCTGCTGCACCAGCGCCAGCACGTCGTCGCTCATCCACCGCCTTATCATGTCCGCACCGCCCTTCTCATCGGTGGCACGCGACCCGGCGGGCGGCTGCTCGCCGGGTCGGTACTTACCGGTCAGCACCCCTTGGGCGATCGGCGACCAAACGACCTGCGAGATGCCCAGCTCCTTGGAGACGGGCACGACCTCGGCCTCGATCACCCGCCACAACATGGAGTACTGAGGCTGATTGGATATCAGCTGGAAACCGAGTTCGGTCGCGAGCTTATGCCCCTCCCGCAGCTGGTCCGCGGTCCACTCGCTGACCCCGATATAGAGCACCTTGCCCATCCGGACCAGGTCGGCGAAGGCTTGCATCGTCTCTTCCAGGGGCGTTTCCACGTCGTAGCGGTGCGCCTGGTAGAGGTCGATGTAGTCGGTCTGCAGCCGGGTCAGCGAGCCGTGGGCCGCTTCCATGATGTGCTTGCGCGACAGCCCGACGTCATTGTGCCCGCGTGGCCCGATCGGCCCGAAGACCTTGGTCAAGATCTCCAGCGACTCCCGCCGCTCGCCCTTGAGCGCCTCGCCCAGCACGGTCTCGGCCTTGGTGTTGGCGTAGACGTCGGCGGTGTCGAAGGTGCTGATGCCGCACTCGAGGGCTGCCCGGACGCATGCGGTGGCCTGGTCGTTCTCGAGTTGCGAGCCGTGCGTCAGCCAATTGCCGTAGGTGATCTCGGAGATCTTGAAGCCGGACTTGCCGAGGTAGCGAAAGTTCATGCTGCCAACCTAAGCACGGCACTCCGGCCGCCCGCCAGCGTCCAGCTCCTCGATGAGGTTCCGCTGGCGGCACGGCTTGGCACCCTGGTCAGCCCATGAATGTGGCTAGCATGAGTTGCCGCCTCTAGAGCAGGCGGTACCTGACGAAGAGGCCCCGACCGAGGTCGGGGCCTCTTGCTTGAAGTCAGCAGGCGCCGGTATCGACTCACGGCCGCATTACTCGGTCGGCTGAAATTTCCGCGGAGCGCTGATTGGCGTGTTCGGCGACGATGCCACGATGTGCAAATGGCCGCTCGGGTTCGATGGATTTATGTAACCACCAGCGTGTCACCAGCTCGACAGGCGGCCAGGGCCAGCCGCAGACCGGGTCGGTCGCGGTTGGCGCCGGTTAGACCGTGATCGACGTAGATGCGGTCATCACCGACGCCGAGCGCGTCTAGGCCGATGCGCTGGGCGGTGAGATCTTGTTGCTCTGTTGATACGCGTGCGTATCCCACCAATAGTTCGTTCATCCTCCCGCGATTACCTAGCGGGCGGCAGACGTCAAGACATTTCGGTTTCGAACTGTCCCTGGCGCATGTCTATGGGCCGACGCCATGCCGGCGGATTGTTCCCGTAGGTCGGTCCGCTTGCGAGACCGACGTGGCAGAGTGCGCGCCGTGGATCTCATTTGGGAGCAGGTCGTCGTCGACGCTCACGATCCGGTCGCGCTTGGTCGATGGTGGGCCGACGCCTTGGGCTGGGTTGTCGTGGGCGACGCCGCGGACGAGTTCGAGATCAGGCCGACTCCGGATCGGGTGCCGGGCCTGTTGTTCGTGCCGGTTCTGGAGGAGAAGGCAGGCAAGAACAGACTCCATCTTGACTTCCGTCCGATCGATCAAACCGCAGAAGTCGAACGTCTCCTTTCCCTCGGTGCTCGGCGGGCCGATGTCGGGCAGCGTGACGCGTCGTGGGTTGTACTCGCCGACCCTGAAGGCAATGAGTTCTGCATCCTTCGTGGACGGGTTCGGCCCGATTCCTAGGAGCCGGGCGGCATAGGACCACTCTCCGTTCCGCAACGGCACTCGCGCCGTGCCGTTTGCGGTCCGCTTGCGGGGCAAGCGCTGGGCACGCTCGAGGGCGGCGATGGGCCACCGTGGCGTAGGCCATGTCGCAGATCGTTCCTCCTGCGGTGCAGGTGCGATCTGATGGTCACACCACCTTCCTTGCAGGATCGGTCATCAAGGGGCTATTGGGTGACGGTCGGCTCGTATGGGCAAGGGCCGAGCCGGGATGGGCAGGCGAGACCTCTATAGATCTTCTTCGCGTACCACGTCAAGGTTGCGGAACGTCAAGGGCTCCTCAGAGAGTTCGGCGAGGACGGCTGCGAATTCCGATGTCGCGGGGCGGCTGGAGTTCTCCATGCCTGTGTCGTAGGAGGCGAATTCGACCATCAGCAGGTATCGATCTCCTGCGTCCCGGTCCCGGCTCAGAACTGCATGATGCGGGGTGCGATTGCCTTCCGTCCTGGTTATCCAGGCATCGAGGTTGGCGTTGAAATCGTCGATCCGATGGGTTGTGAACTCGATGATCTGTGCAAACTTCATGATGCTTTTGCTTCCAGCACGATGTTGAAGGGTGTTTCGGCGACGCGGCGCAGTGTCGTGAACCCGCCACCGATGACGATCTCACGCAGTCGAGCCTCGCCGGCCTGCGCGCCCAGCGCCGTACCCACCTCCTGAGACAATGCACTCGGCGTACAGAGCAGGGTCGAGAAGCCGTAGTAGGCGGCCCCGACCGGGTTGAGGTTGTCGCTCAGGTCGTCGTTGGCGAACGGTTCGATCAACATCAGCGTGCCGCCTGGCGCGAGGTGATCGTGGACATGGGCGCATGCACCGACTGGGTCACCCATGTCGTGTAGGCAGTCAAAGAAGCAGACCAGGTCGTATTGCCCATCGAACGTCGTTGCGGCGGCCGTCTCGAAGCGGACCCGTTCGGTAAGGCCGGCGTCGGCGGCCCGCTTGCGCGCGGCCTCGACCGAGCCCTGGTCAGCATCCAAGCCGACGACGCTGGAGGCCGGGTACGCCTGGGCGAGCAGCAGGGTCGACGCGCCGTGCCCGCAGCCGACGTCGGCGATCCGGGCGCCGTCTGTGAGCTTGGCCTCGAGGCCATCGAGCGCCGGGATCCATGCACTGGTCAGGTTGTTGAGGTAGCCGGGCCGGAAGAAGCGTTCGCAGCCGCCGAGGACGTGCGCATCGTGGGCGCCCCAGGAGAACCCGGTTCCGGTGCGGAACCGCTCAGCGATCGTGTCTGTCGCGTAAACCGAGCCGACAGCGATCTCGAAGGCACCGATCACGCAGGCTGGGCTGGTCTCATCGGTGAGCGGGATGGCGTGCTCGTCGGGCAGGGAGAACCGGCCGGCACCGTCGTAGGTCAGGTAGCCGCGGGCCGCTTGGGCGCTTGACCACTCCCGCACGTACCGCTCGGCTGTCCCGGTGCGGGTGGCCAGTTCTGCCGGAGTCAGTGGACCGGCTCCAGCCATCTCGCGATACAGCCCGAGCTTGTCGCCGATGACCACCATCGCGCCTCCAAGTAACGCTCCAACGTCGCTGATTGCCTTCTCGACGAACTTCGTCATCTTCGTTTCGTCCATTGCCGTATTCCTTTCGGTGTCGCTTTCAAGACTTGGAGGATTGGTGGTGATCTCGAATTCCAGTCACCGCACAGCCGGTGACGGCGGGTGGACAGTGGGCCGGCGGGTGGCTGACAGAATTCCGAAATTGGAGACAAGCAGCGGAGTCAAATAGGTCAGAGCTGCCTTGACCCAAACGGCGGCGGTCGCGCGGCCGTCGAGGATGACGCTGAGTTGATTCATAGTGAAGAACACGGTGCCGACGATCAACGCGATGGAGATCGTCCGCTTGAGGTGCTGCGGCGCGAGGATTACCCGGACCAGCTCTCGGGGCGTCGACCACGTTGACGCTGTGCCGTCCATCTCGACCTCCGAAATCAAGGACTTTCGATGAACGTAGGAGCGATCGAGGAGAGATACCTCCGTAGTGATACGGAAACCTGATATGCGACTTGGCTAGATGCCCAATTCCGCGGCCCTGCGGATCAGCTCGGTCTTGGAACTGACCCCCAGTTTTTCGTAGATGCTGACCAAGTGGCTCTCCACAGTGCGCTTGCTGACAAACAGGTGGCTGGCGATCTCGGTTGCCGTCAGGCCTCGCGAAGCGAGCACCGCAACCTCCCGTTCACGTCGGCTGAGCGCATCCACGCCAATGTCGGCGTGGCGCCGAGGTCGGCTCTTGCGACCGGTCATAAAGACCTCGACCGCATCAACGATCGCGTCGACGTCGCCGAGCCATGGCCGGTGATCAGATCCTGGTAGTTCGACGTAGCTGGCCGAGGGAATGTGTTCCGCGAGATAGCGCGCATGACCGACGCCGATCCAGGTGTCGCCCGTCCGATGGAGGATCAGCGTCGGCTGCTCGATCGTGGGGAGCAGGTTCCGGATATCCATCCCCATGTTCATGCGAACGACGTTCTGCGCCATGGCTGGGCTCGCCGCCGTCCGCAAATAACGCGCCCACCAGGCACGGTGCCGCACGTCGTCGGCCGGACTGGGCCGACCTCCGTCCCACCATTCGCCGGTAGCCCAGGCCCGGTCCATGCCGGCAATTACGTCCTCAAGCTGCCCCGCCGAGGGCCCGTAAGGGTAATCGGGGCCAGCGACGCGGCGGGCCCAGGATCCGTACAAGATCAGCGCCTCGGCCCGCTCCGGGTGATCATGAGCGAACAGCGCGGCGAGAGTGCCTCCCTCCGATATTCCGAACAAAGCGCTGCGCTTTACGCCGACG
>DATLPF010000012.1:0-9315 GCA_035535875.1 Propionibacteriaceae bacterium | reverse complement strand
GATGATCACTCCATGATCGGAAAGGGCACGCCTGGCATCGGCGAGGAATTCGGCGGTGGCGAGCTCGGCCGGCACTCGGGCACCGACGAAGGCGTCGATGATCACCAGGTCGGCATACCCATCGCGCAGCGCCGCAATGCCACAGCGGCCATCGTTGCCGCGTACCTTGATCCCACTGTGAGCCGGCAGCGGCAGGTGCCGACGGACGAAGGCAGTGAGCTCGATATCCGGTTCGAGCACGACCTGAGCAGAGTTCGGCCGGGTCGCGGCCACGTAGCGCGGCAGGGTCATCGCAGCGCCACCGACATGCACCACCCGTAACCGCCGCCCCGGCTCTGCGACGTTGTCGAGGACATCGACCAGCCGCTGCACGTAGTCGAACTCCAGCCGCAGCGGATCGTCAAGATCGACATAAGACTGATCGGTTCGGCAGACCCGCAGAGTGAATGCTCGCGGATATGCCAGATCTGGCACCAAATAGGCACCATCAGTCCCAGGACGCAATACCAGGTCGGCCGAGCTCAAGGCTGCTCCTCGGCGCTTCGCGGGCGTCGCGACAAGCGGCAGCGGTTGTGACGTGGTGTAGAAACAACGATGAAGGGAGACTCGCCATGCAACTGCGCTGGATCGGCTCCGACGGTGTGAGCACCCACGACTTGGCCGAGCTGCCGGCCCTGCGGGAAAAAACCGACGGTTTCCTGTGGCTCGATATTCCGGAGTGGAGCGATGAGGCAGAGATACTCCTCAAACGCGACTTCGGCTTTCATCTGATGGCAATTAGCGAGAGCCGAGACCGCAACCACATTCCACGCGTCCATGTCTATCCGCACCACGTGTTCATCGTCGTGCACGCCCCAGAGATCGGTGCCGGCGGCCATGTGCACTATCTCGAACTCGATCAATTCGTCGGCGAAAACTTCCTGGTGACCATACACGGCCCATTGAGCCCCAAGGTTGCCCTCGAGGCAGCGCTACGAGAGACGGAGGCCGTCGCGGCACGGATAGACAGCGGCCGGCTGCATCCGACCTCACCGTTCGGCCTCACGTATGCGATCGTCTCCTCCATAGCGCGCCGGGAAGCTGACATGGTCGCCGACATCGCGCGGGATGTCGGCCTGATGGAGCAAAGAGTCATGTCGGAGGCGAATGAGGACCCGCAGATGTTCCTCAGCGAGCTGTTCGCCGCGCGTCATGAGCTGTTGACGATCAAGACCATGGCGGTGCAGGGCAGCGAGATCTATCGGCGGGCGATCAAGCTGACCACCTTCGCAGCTCCGGAGGGCATGGCGCTGATGAAGGATGTGCTCGATCAATACGAGACCGTCGCGCACATCAGCGACTCTCAGCTCGTGTTCTTGATGGGGGTCACCGAGTTCTACCGGGCACGCACGGACACGAAAATGACCATCGCCGCAGAACGCCTCGCCGTGATCGCGGCTGTCACGCTGCCGGTTACGTCATTGTCTTCGGTCCTTGGCATGAACGTCATCGTCAATGACTCCACCCACTGGGTGGCGCTCTCGGTGTTGCTGTTGATCATGTTAACGATGTCGCTGGTCTTGCTGCGCTGGGCCCACAAGCAGGGCTGGTGGGGGTGACCTGCCGGCTTGTCAGAAACCAGCCGCGCCACAGCGCTGCTGGTTTCTGATAAGTCGGTTGTTGGAGGTGATCAGTTAGGCGATGGCGGGTTGCGACTCCAAGATGATCAAGCCGTCGCTGTTCTCGTCGGCGTCGAAGGTGACGGTGTCGCCCTCGCGTACCTGGCCGGACAGCACCCGCTGCGCCAATTGATCTTCGATGGTGGTCTGGATCAGCCGGCGTAGCGGACGAGCACCGAACACCGGGTCGAAGCCAGTCAGTGCCAGCCACTCCTTGGCGGCCGGCGTCGCCTCAACGGTGATCCGCCGATCGGCGAGTCGCCTGTTGAGCCTGGCCAAGTTGATCTCCACGATCTTGGCGAGCTCCTCGGTGCCGAGCGCGTCGAAGAGCACGACCTCGTCGAGCCGGTTCAAGAACTCGGGCTTGAACGCCCCGCGTACCACACCCATCACCGCATTCCGTTTGGTCTCGACGTCCAGCGTCTGGTCAGCCAAGTACTGGGAGCCCAGATTGGAGGTCAAGATCAAGATTGCGTTGCGGAAATCGACCGTACGCCCTTGGCCGTCGGTCAGCCGGCCGTCGTCGAGCACCTGCAGCAGGATGTCGAAGACCTCGCTGTGTGCCTTCTCCACCTCGTCCAAGAGCACCACGGAGTATGGTCGGCGCCGTACGGCCTCGGTGAGCTGGCCGCCCTCCTCGTAACCGATGTAGCCGGGAGGTGCGCCCACCAGCCGCGCCACGGAGTGCTTCTCGGAGTACTCGCTCATGTCGATCCTGATCATCGCCCGTTCGTCGTCGAAGAGGAACTCGGCAAGCGACTTCGCCAGCTCGGTCTTACCGACGCCGGTAGGGCCGAGGAACAGGAAGGATCCGGTGGGCCGGTTGGGATCGGAGATGCCAGCCCGGGAGCGGCGTACGGCATCGGCGACGGCGCGAACGGCCTTCAGTTGGCCGATCAGCCGCTGCCCGATCCGCGACTCCATCGCAAGCAGCTTCTCCGTCTCGCCCTGCAGCAGCCGGCCGACCGGTATGCCGGTCCAGTTGGCGACGACCTCGGCGACGTCATTCGGGCCGACCTCCTCCGAGACCATCGAGGGCAGCTGGCTCTCGTCCGTGGCGGCCTCCTCCAACTCCTTCTCCAGGGCGGGAATCTCGCCGTAGTTGATCTCACTGGCCTTGACCAGGTCGCCTTCCCGAAGCGCCCGATCCGAAGCCACGCGTAGCTCATCGATCTGCTTCTTCAGCTCACCGACGCGGTTCAGACCTTGCTTCTCGGCCTCCCAGCGCGCTTCGAGGGACCTGCGGTCTTCCTCGACGTTGGCCAGTTCCTCGGTCAGCCGATGCAACCGCTCGACGCTGGAAGGGTCTGACTCCTTTTCCAGCGCCAGCTTCTGCATCTTCATCCGCTCCACCGTGCGGCGCAGCACGTCGATCTCCACTGGAGAGGAGTCGATCTCCATCCGCAACCGGGACGCAGCCTCATCGACCAGGTCGATCGCTTTGTCGGGCAGCCGCCGAGATGTGATGTAACGGTTCGACAAGGTGGCCGCCGCGACCAGTGCCGCATCGGTGATCGCCACCTTGTGATGCGCCTCGTACCGCTCCCGCAGACCGCGCAAGATCGCGATGCTGTCCTCGACACTCGGCTCGTCCACGAACACCTGCTGGAAGCGCCGCTCAAAAGCCGGATCCTTCTCGATGCGCTCGCGGTACTCGTCCAAGGTGGTCGCGCCGATCATGCGCAGCTCGCCACGAGCGAGCATCGGCTTGAGCATGTTGCCCGCGTCCATCGATGAGTCGCTGGTGGCCCCAGCGCCGACGACGGTGTGCAGCTCATCGATGAAGGTGATGATCTGTCCGGCCGCGTCCTTGATCTCGGTCAGGACGGCCTTGAGGCGCTCCTCGAACTCGCCGCGGAACTTCGCACCAGCCACCATCGAGGGCAGGTCCAATGCCACCAAGCGGCGGCTCTTGAGCGAATCCGGCACGTCGCCGGCCACCAGCCGCTGCGCCAAACCCTCGACCACGGCGGTCTTGCCGACGCCAGGCTCGCCGATCAGCACCGGGTTGTTCTTGGTACGCCTGGCAAGCACCTGGACCACACGGCGAATCTCGCCGTCGCGTCCGATGACCGGGTCGAGTTTGCCGTCCCGAGCCATTGCGGTGAGGTCGACTCCGTACTGATCGAGTGCAGATGAGGTTCCCTCGGCTTCCGGGCTGGTCACCCGCTTGCTGCCGCGAGCCTCGTTGAAGGCCCGAGTCAGCACATTCGGCTTGACGTTGAGCGCGGCCAGCACCTTCTTGGCGTCAGAATCAACGGTGGCGAGCGAGATCAGCAGATGCTCTGTTGCTACGTACGCGTCGCCTAGCTGTTCAGCGCGAACCTCCGCGTCCGCGAGCACTCTGGCGAAGGACCCGGAAAGGCTCGGCTGGCTGACCGAGGAGCCCTTCGCTGAGGGCAGCTTGGAGATCGCGCCCTGGGCGGCCGCAGCAACGACGGCCGGATCGGCGCCGGCCGCGGAAATCAAAGGCGCAGCGGTGTTACCGGGCACCTGCAGCAACGCGTGCAACAAGTGGGACGGTTCGGCATACGGGTTGCCCTCAGTTAGGGCGGTTCGTAGCGCGGCTGAGACTGCGTCTCGACTCTTGGTGGTGAGCTTGTTGGTGTCCATGTCCCCTCTCAGGTCAAACTTGAGTAAGGCTCACTCAACTATGCGCCAGCTCTATCGGGTACGCAAAGACCAAAGTTGAGCGTCTTAGACTCAACCTTGGGCGAATTCGGCGTATTCCCATCTCCGACTTCGCGTCGTCTGGTGGCACTTCGCGGTAGTTGCAAATACCGCGAAGTGCCAGTAATTACCGCGACGTGACATTGATTTGATGCAGGCGGCGATACATCACACGCAGACCCACGAGGCCGTGTCTCCGCGAGTCGAACGCCTCTGGGATGATGCCGATCGTTTCGAACCCCAGCGACTCCCATAGCGCGATTGCGGCAGTGTTGGTGTTCACGACAGCGTTGAACTGCATGGCCCTGAAACCGGCCTCGGCAGCCCACTGCAGTGCGTACTCACCGAGGCGCCGTCCAACCCCGTGACCGCGGGAGGCGGCCGACACCATGAAGCTCGCCGTTGCGACATGCGAGCCGCGACCAGGCCGGTTCGGACCGATGATTGCGACGCCAAGAACCTGGTCACCATCGACGGCAACGACGCTCGTGCCAGACGCGTCGATCGACCACATCGCCTCAGCCCGCTCGACGGTGAGGTCGTCCGGGTAGGCGTACGTTTCACCGTCAGCAACGATGTCGCGGAAGAACGGCCAGATCTGCTCCCAGTCCTCATGCCGGATCTCGCGGATCTCCACGACGGTCACGGTACGGCGTCGCCCGTTGCTTCATCTGGGACATCAGCCAGCTGCGGGAGCGTACGCCCCTTCAGGCTTCACATTTGCCGTCCGGAGATGGCTAGCGCGTGTCTGATCGATCGGTTCGACACTCGTCTGCCGTCTCGAGGCGGCAGACGTTGGTCACCGCGGCCTAGTGAATAGCGCCGACAGCCTCGAGGGCACCCAGGTCACGCTCGGCGTAGAGACGGTGCTCCCACTCCTCGTTGAGAACGACGATGAGGCATTCGCGTACCGGGTAGCTGCGGGGCTCCGGCCAGCCCGGGCCCTCGACCGGTTCCGTGTGACCCTCGAGGAGCTCGTCGGTCAAGCTGTCGATGACCTGGCGCACGGTGGCCATCCGGTCGCAGCGCAACTCGAGTACATCGTCGAGGGATGGTCGTACGTCGCGGTCGCGCGGCACCCCCGGCGTATCCGGCATTTCGTCCCACGGGAGGTCCAGAGGATGCCACGGAGACGGGTCGCCGAGGATCGCCCGCTTGATCCAGGAGTCTGTGGCGAACGCTAGATGTCGCAGCGTCTCGATGAACGACCACTCGCCCTCGACCGACTCGTGCAGCAACTCAGGTGGCAGCCGACGAGCTCGTTTGACGGTCCCATCCCAGAGCCGCTCGACGGTGTCCCACGCCTCGCGGAAACCAGCCTGGTCTGCTGGGCGCATCTTGGACCGATCCGGATACCGCCGGTCGAGCTCGGCGTTGACCAAGGGCGCGATGTCGACACCGTTGATCGTGACATTGTCGATTTCGCCGTGAATATCGACATCGATCAACTCCACACCGCGCAGCACCGCCCCTTTCAGGTAAACAGCGCGGAACTGAGCGTCGCTCAGGTCGACACTGCGAAACCGCGCTCCGCTCAGGTCGACGCGCTCGAATCGGGAGCCGTGAAGATCGGCACGGAAGAAGTCAGCCACACCACGACGCTATCGAGAGCTGTTGACGTGATCTCCCGCGGTGGCTTGGGCCTAACGCTCGCCGCAGCAGCATGATCACCTACTGCTCCGCCCAAACTCCCAGCTCGTTGCCGCTCGGATCGGAGAAGTGGAACCGACGACCGCCGGGAAACTCGTACGGACCGCTCACGATGAGTCCACCGGCTGCAACGACCGCTTCGACGCTGGCGTCCAGATTGTCTGAGAAGAGCAGAACCAACGGACCTCCAGGCTGTACGACGTCCGTCTTCGCGAGGCCACCCACCTCGGCGCCAGACCTGCCGGAATCCTGGATTCCGGCATAATCCGACCCGTAGTCGGTGAAGGCCCAGCCGAATGCCGACGCGTAGAACTCCTTGGCCGCGGCGATGTCGGCAACCGGAATCTCGATGTAGTCGATTGCATGGTGACGATGTAGTGACTCGGTCATGACGCGTCCTTTCTCAGCCACTTTGCGCGGTTTTGACCATACTGTCCGCCACTGACAAGCCCTGCCCATCAGGTGACGGCGTTCTGGGCTGCCGCGTCGGTTGTCAGTCCCTCAGGGCAGACTGAAGCCATGTCAGGATTCGCTTCCTTCGCCATGATCAACCTCGACAGTGAAGACCCGGCCGGGCTTGCCTCGTTCTATTCAGCCGTGCTCGGTTGGAACGTGCTGCACAGCGCGGCCGACTACGCCATGATCGGCGACGGCTCGATTAACATCGGATTCGGTAAGGTGCCGGGCTACAGCGCGCCTGGGTGGCCCGAAGAGTCCGCACCGAAGCGCTACCACCTCGACCTCTATGTCGACGACCTCGACGCGGCCGAGCGGGATGCGCTGGCCCTCGGCGCCACCAAGCCGTCCGAGCAGCCCAACCCCTCAGGCTGGCGGGTATTGCTGGATCCGGGCGGTCATCCGTTCGACATCTGCTTGAAGAGCTAGGTCGCTCTCAGTGGCGCTGCTCCGCCAGCGGTCAGCTGCGCGGGCCGGGCAGCGCTCGTGGGGTGGGTCGTATCCGAGCTCCGCCCAGATGCACGCCGCCCAGCGGGTCGGCGGTGAAGAGCCGCGAGCCGGGCGATGCGCCGCGTACGGCTGCGAGCAGTTGGCTCATCTCGTTGATCCTGGCGCGCAGATCGTCGATCTCGTCTTGCATGTGCAAAATGCGGCGGATGCCCTCCAGGTTGATGCCCTCGTCTTGGGAGAGCCGCTGGATCAGCCGTAGCCGTGCGATGTCGCGGGCCGAGTAGCGCCGACCCCGCTTCGCCGTACGGCGTGGCGAGACCAGACCCATCCGGTCGTAGGTACGCAATGTCTGCGGGTGCATCCCGGCGAGGTGGGCCGCTACCGAGATGACGAAGACGGGCGCGTCATGATCAATTCGCTGCGGCAGCTCGGAAGCAGACACGTCTCACCTCATCCAGCTGCGAAGAGCTTCGCCCTCGGGTTTACCGAGCCGACCGCCTCCGCATAGGAGTTTAGGGCTGCGCGAGCCTCGTCATTCAGTGCTGATGGCACCAGAACCTCGACGGTGACCAGCAGGTCGCCCTTGCTCCCGTCGCGCTTGCTGACACCCTTGCCGCGTATCCGGAGGGTACGGCCGTTCGGCGTCCCAGGTGACAGCCGCAGCTTGACCGGCGCACTGTGCAGCGTCGGGACCTCGATCTCGGCGCCGAGGGCAGCCTCCTGGAAGGTGACCGGTGCGGTCAGTGTCAGGTGGTCGCCCTTACGGCCGAAGACAGCGTGCGTGCGTACGTGCACGATCACATAGAGATCGCCAGCGGCGCCACCGTTTTCTCCGGTTCCGCCGCGGCCTTTGAGCCGTATCCGCTGTCCGTCGGTGACGCCCGCCGGAATCCGAACCTGCATCGTCTTGGTGGACTTGCCCCGCCCGGAGCCGTTGCACACCGGACACGGATCGTCGACGACCATCCCGCGGCCGCGGCACTCACGGCACGGCTCAGTCACCGCGAAAACACCACCAGAGGTGGAGGTTTGCATGCCGCTGCCCTCACAGGTCGGGCAGACCCGCGGCACCGTGCCGGCCCGCGCGCCGGTGCCGCGACACGCCTCACAGGCAGTGTCGGACACCATCTGCATCGCGACCGTTACGCCCTCAATGGCTTGCACGAAGTCCACGGTGACCTCGCCCTCGACGTCGCTGCCGCGGCGCGGACCGCGTGTCGTGGTGTACCGCGTCGTCTGGCTCGTGGGATTGCCATTGAACAGACCGCCGAAGATGTCGCCCAAACCGCCACCAGCATTGCGGAATAGATCGTCAACGGACGGACCGCCGCCCTGTCTGGCACCAGTCCCTGGGAAGCGGAAACCGCCGCTGCCGAACAGTCGCCGTGCTTCGTCATATTCCTTGCGCTTGTCCTGACTCGACAGCACATCGTTGGCTTCGGAGATCTCTTTGAAGCGCCGCTCGGCAGCGGCGTTGCCTGGATTCTGATCGGGATGATTTTCCCGCGCCAGCTTGCGGTAGGCCTTCTTGATCTCCTCCGCCGAGGAGCCCCGGCCGACCCCGAGCACCTCGTAGTAGTCGCGCGCCATAGTCCGCCCCTATTCGCTGACGATGACCCGGGCCGGGCGCAGCACCTGGCCATCGAGCCGGTAGCCGCGCTCGAGCGTCTCGATCACGGTGCCGCTGTCGACGCCGTTTTCGCCGGGCTGGGTGGAGATCGCCTCGTGCAGGTTCGGGTCGAACTTCTCGCCGGTCGGGTCGAACTGCTCGACGCCGGCACGGGCGAGCGCCGCCTGTAGCTCCGAGTGCACGAGCTGCACGCCACGGGCGAGTGCCTCCTGAGCGCTCACCTCCTCGGAGACGGCGTCGGCCTTGGCCGGCTCGGCGGGGCCGATCCCGCTCGCCTGTAACGCCCGCTCGAGGTTGTCGATCGAGGGCACGAGCTCGCGCGCCAGTGCAAGCTTGCCGCGGCGCTCGGCGTCGACCGCCTCGCGCGCGGCGCGCTTGCGGTAGTTCTCGAAGTCGGCCTTCGCGCGCTGGGCGAGATCGAGGTACTGATCGCGCTCGCGCTTGGTGTCCTCGAGCAGTGCATCGAGGTCCGCGGCCACCTCGGTGGCCGCGGACTCCTCGGTGTGCTCGTCGTTCGGCTCGGGCTCGGGCGCTGACGCCTTCTCCTCAGCCGGCTCCGGCCTAGGCGCGGTCGTCATCCACGACCTCCGCGTCGACGACCTCCGCCTCGTCGGCGTCGCCGGCGCCGTTCGTGGCGGCGCCGTCGCCGGCCTGCTGCTCGGCGGCCTGCTGGTAGATCTGCTCGGACACCTTGTTGAAGGCGCCCTGCAGGGCGTCGGTGCGCGCCTTGATCTGCTCGGTGTCACCTGACTCGAGCACGTCGCGCACCGCCTTGATCGCGTCGTTGATCTCGGCCTTCGC
>DATLPF010000011.1:0-3541 GCA_035535875.1 Propionibacteriaceae bacterium | reverse complement strand
GTGCCGGTTGGCGAACGCGTCGGATCTGCCGTTGTCATCTGGCCCATCAACAAGAACGGGCGGTCGGGGATGCTGCCGGCGCTGAGCTGGGCAAAGGTGGTGACCAGTTCCTCGGTGGAATCGCTGATGTGCACGGTCCCCGGCGCGTACGGCGGCGGCGTACGCCACGGCACCGGCGAGCTCAGCGCATAGTCGATCTTGAAAGTTCCCGGGTCGCGGCGGAAGCCGGCCATCTTGACCCGCATCCTCGGTGGCAGCTCGTCGAAGGTGACGAGCCGGCCGTACAGGTGCTCCGCGGCAACATCGGCGAGCACCGCACGACGAACCCGGACAAGTTGATCATTGACCTGTACGCCGACCGCCCGACCATGCGCGACGGAGACCTTGGTCACTTCTGCGTTGCACTCCACAACACCGCCGTGTGCGACGAAGCGGTCCCGCATGGCCTCTGAGAGCTTGCCGGCACCGCCTTCCGGAACCGGGAACCCGATCGTCTGGCCTAGCATGATCAACAACAAGCCGAGGAAACCTGAACCGGCGCCATCCAGCGCAATGTCAGCGTGCAAAGCGTTTCCAGCGAGCATCAAGCGGAACGCCTGGCCACCGAACTCCTCCCCGAACGTGGAGATTGCAGGACTCAGCAGCTCCTTCGCAAACGACAGACCACCCACCCGTGGCAACTTGATCATGGCCCGCAGGCCCGGCCAGAGTGGCGGAAATGGCGTCAGGAGGGCGTCGATCAGGCTTGGCCCGATCAGCCGCCATTGATCAACAAGTGCTCGCCACGCCGCACCGTCGCCAGGATGCTCCGCATCGAGCAGGTTCGCCGTAATGTCAAGATCGCGATGCAAGATCACCCATGAGCCATCGTGCCGGGGGTGTCCCAGCACCGCAGGAGCGTGCCGCCAGCGCAGCCCGTATTCCTCGAGGTGCAAACTCCTGATCACCTTGGAGGCAGCCCCCAGCGGATAAAAGGCGCTGAAGGTGTCGGTCACGAAATGCGGATCGAGCTCCCGATCACTGCGGACAGCGCCGCCGACCTCCGATTGTGCCTCGAGGAGCAGGGTGTCCCAACCAGCGTCAGCCAGCCGGTTGGCGGCCACCAATCCATTGGGGCCCGCCCCGATGACTACCGCATCCACCTCACGCGGCAGCGTCATGCGCCCACCCTCCTCGCTGCGCTCACCTTCCCTGCACCTTCCTCGTCCCGAAAGTAGTCACGTCCGACGCGGCTGAATCGATCAAGGGTTGACGTTTGTGACCACTTTCGGGTAAACGGGACCAAACGCGCGGGCAAAGCACAGAGGCATCAGAGCATCGGCCGTCCACCCGTGACCGCCACCCGGGCGCCGGAGATGTAACTGCCGTCATCGCAGGCGAGCAGCACGTAGACCGGTGCCAGCTCCTTGGGCTGTCCGGCGCGACCGAGCGGGGTGTTCTCGCCAAACTTCTCGACCTTCTCGGGCGGCATGGTCGAGGGGATCAACGGTGTCCAGATCGGACCTGGAGCGACGCTGTTGACCCGGATGCCCTTCTCCCCCAGCATCTGGGCGAGGCTGGCACAGAAGTTGGCAATTGCCGCCTTCGTCGCCGCGTAGGGAGCTAGCTGGGGCGAGGGCATATCGGAGTTCACCGACGAGCTTCCAATGATCGACGAGCCCGGCTTCAGGTGCGGAATGGCTGCCTTGCACAGATGGAACATCGCGCTCACATTGGTATCCCAGGTGTAGTCCCACTCCTCGTCGGAGACCTCGTCGAGCGATTCGTGGGTCATCTGGAAAGCGGCGTTGCTCACGAGGATGTCGATGCCGCCGAACTCGTCGAGTGCGGTCTGGATAATGTCCCGGCAGTGCTGTGGATCCGCGATGTCGCCCTTCACCAGCACCGCCCGTCGACCAGCCTGCTCGACGTAGCCCGCGGTGTTCTTGGCGTCGGAATCCTCGCTGAGATAGGAGATCAGAACGTCGGCGCCTTCCCGCGCGTACGCGATGGCCACCGCACGTCCGATTCCGGAGTCTCCGCCAGTGATCACTGCGATCTTGCCGGTGAGCTTTCCGTTGCCTCGATAGCTTTCCTCGCCGCAGTCTGGCACCGGCGTCATCTTCGATTGAGTGCCAGGCACCTCTTGCTGCTGTGCGGGCTGGCTCATGGGTCCTCCTTCAAACATTCAAGTCGTGATCGTTCAGTTACCCAGCGACCCGCGGCCCGAACCCTGCTGTCGATGCCGGCTCAGGAGCCGGTCGCACCATGCGGCTCCGCGACCGGCTTCGACTCCGCCGATCCGCGCTGCCGCAGATAGACGGAGGCCCAGACCAGCACCGCCACAGCCAGAAACTCACTCTGCCAGTTCTGGAACGACTCGAACCAGAACTGCGAAGTCCCGAGATACTGCAACGTCGTCACCGCCTGACCACCATGCGCCAGCTGCTCATCGCTGTAGTCCTTGGCGCCGCCGATCGCATGTCCCACGACCGACGCAAAGAACAGCAGGAAGAACAATCCCGCCAGCGAGTGCTCGTACGCCGTGAGCAACCAGCCGCCGTGGCGTACTGGCCATGGCGCGCCTGGGCGGTCTGCCGAGCTCCGTGGATCTTCGTCCTGAGGCGCGGGCTCATCGATCGGCTTGGACTCCGAAGACCCACGCTGGAACAGATAGGCCGTCAGCACGACGTACATCCCCATCTGGAGAAACTCGCTTTCCCAATTCTCGAAGATGGCCTCGTAGAAGGCGCCGCTGAGCAGATAGCCACCGAGTGAGACTGCGTGCTGTCCGTGCTGCAGTTGGTCGGAGTTGTAGACCCGAACACCTGAGAAGATCATGCCGCCGAAGAAGATCACAAAGAGCGCCAGGTTAGCGATCAGCAGTCCATGATCACGCAACCATTCGCGCATCACGCTTCCACCCCTACTACCAACCTCCAGCTAGCCTTTGTCGCTCCGGGATAGACGGATCCAGCGATATCCCCAACCGTTCAGCGTCAAACCGTTGAGTTTCTTGGTCGGCGCGGCGTACGTGCCGTCAACGAAGAGGTCGTACGGGTCGCCGTTCATGCCCGGCAGGGGGCCGATGTCCACGGTGACCTTGTCGTCAGCCAAGTTATGCAGTAGCAAGATCGCCCCGGCCTCCGCGTCGAATCGGTGTGCCAGCACCGAGCGTGGCAGCGGTGCGGCCAGGACCGAGCAGCTGCCAGTGCCGATCTCAGGCGCCGTACGGAGTGTGTAAATCAGGTTCTCGAACCAGCGCAAGAGCGAGTTGGGTTCCTGTTCCTGGCCGCGCACGTTGACGTTCTTGGCACCAAATCGGCCACTCATGGCAACTGGACGGAACAAGGCCTCGGGCGCTGCCGGGCTGAACCCGGCATTGAGAGAGTCATCCCACTGCATCGGCGTTCGGATGGCTTCCCGGCCATCCAAACTCAGATCCTCGCCCATTCCGATCTCCTCGCCGTATCGCAGCGCCGGCGTGCCCGGCAGCGAGAATTGCAGCGCGTACGCCAGCTCGATCCGGCGGCGGTCACCCTCCAACATCGGTGCCAGCCGA
>DATLPF010000010.1:0-8829 GCA_035535875.1 Propionibacteriaceae bacterium | reverse complement strand
TGCGCCGGCGTCCTGGGCCGCGGCGAGGTGCGCAGACGTCCGTACGGTCCCGACGCCGAGAACCGCCTCCGGCCGGCGTTCTCGAAATGCCGACACGGCCTCGAGCGCGCCCTCGCTGGTAAGGGTGAACTCGAAGCAGCGGATCCCGGCGTCCCACAGGACGGACGACGCGGCAATGAAGTGCTGCGCGGTAGGTGCCCGCAGGATGGCGACCACCGCTCGAGGCGGCAGCGGCGAGGCCGGGTGGCCATTGTTAGTCATGTTCTTTGAGTTCCTTGGGTCAGCTGGGCGGCCTGGTTTCGAGGCCAGGCCTGGGTAGGTGTGCGGTGGAAACGAGAGCTCGCGGCGGCGTGATCACAGAGCGACCGGTTTCCCGGTTCGGGCCGACTCGTAGACGCCGGTGATGACTCCGATCGAGCGGCGGTTGGTCTCAAGATCGACTCGGAGTGTCTCTTGACCGGCCAAGGCAGCCAGGAAATTCTCGTACTGGCGGCGATGCGCGAGCGGAGAGAGGCCGCCGGCGTTGCTACCAGCGGTCGGGCCGGTCTGCTCTGTCAGGTTGAAGCTGTCGAGCTGGTTGATCGAGTCGGATTTTGAGCCCATCGACTTTTCTTCGGCCTGGCTGCCCTGGGGCGTTACGTGGATGAAGGTCAGCAGATCATTGTCGATCACGACCGAGCCCTGATCGCCATGCACCTGCAGCCGAGCGCTAAGTCCGGGATACGCGGCGGTGGTTGCATGCAGCACGCCGAGTGCGCCACTTTCGAACCGGACCACTGCCACAGTCGCGTCCTCGACCTCGATCCGTTCGTGGGCCAGCGTCGCTGCGTATGCGAACACCTCGACCGGACGGCCCATCGCCGCTACCAGCAGGTCGACCGTGTGTACACCCTGGTTCATCAACGCGCCGCCACCGTCGAGTTCCCAGGTGCCGCGCCAGTCACCGGAGTCGTAGTAGCTCTGACCGCGCCACCAGTCGATCGATGCGATGCCGGTAGTGAGCCGCCCCAGCTCGCCCTTCTCAATGGCAGTAAGCGCAATTTCAGTTGACTGGTCGAATCGGTGCTGGGAGATCACCGCCGCCAGCTTTCCGGCTCTGCGCTGCGCCTCGATGATCTTGTCGGTTTTCGCCACGGTGGTTTCGGCGGGCTTCTCGATGATCACGTGCTTGCCCGCGTCAAGCGCCTCGATCGCCACTTCAGCGTGCCGGCCGGTTGGTGTGCAGACCACCACGATGTCGACCGGGACTGCGGCAAGTGCCTCGCTGAGGGAGGCGAAGGCCTTGCCTCCCCGCTCGGCGGCTAGTTGCTCGGCTCGCTCGGTGTGGACATCAACGACTGCGACCAACACGACCTGGTCGGCCAACTCGGTGATCACCAGGCCGTGATGGGCACCAATGACACCTGCGCCCACCAGCGCGATCCGTGCTCGATCGGCGTTGTCAGGGGAGGTGGCGGTCATGCGTACGCGATCCCTTCGCTACTCAGAATGTCGGTGAAGGCCTTCCAGGCCTTGGTGAACAGCTCGGGTCCGGACAGTGCGCCGAACGCGGTGTACGCACCGAGGTGGGGCTCCAGTGAGAAGAACCCGTCGAATCCGTCGGCGCGGAGGGCTCGCACCGTCTCCCGCAGCTCGCCGTCGCCGGCGCCGGCAACCACGACAGAGGCGTCGGCCAGCAGCGCGTCCTTGATCTGCATGTAGGCGACATGTGGGCGCAACATGGCGTACCCCTCGGAGAACGGCCGGACTCCGACCTGCACGAAGTTGGCCGGATCCCAAGCCAGCTGCAGTTTGGGCGACGACACGGAGGTCACGATGTCTAGACAGCGGCGCGGAAGGTCGCCGTAGATCTCTTTCTCGTTCTCGTGCACCAAGATCACCTCGGAATCAGCCGCTGCCTCAGCCAGTGCACTCATGCGGCTGAGCACCTCGTCACGCCGACTGTCCGGGTCGGTGCCCTCGGGAATGAAGAAGGAGAAGATCCTGATATACGGCGCCCCGAGCGACTGGGCGACTTGAACGGCATGCCGCATCCGCTCCAGGTGTGGTGCGAAGTCGTCGTCGATGAAGATCTTGCCTATCGGCGAGCCGATGCTGGAGACCTCCAGCCCGTACTCGGCGAGGATTTCTCGCACGGTGCTCAGCTGATCACTGTCGAGATCGAGGATGTTGGTTCCCCACGCACTGCGGACCTCCACATACCGCAGGCCGAGACCCGCAGCGACATCGCATTGCTCCTTGAAGTCGTCGGAGATCTCATCAACAAATCCTGAAAGGGTCCACATAGTCCTCGTGCTCCTCACTCGTCCAGATAGGGCTGCACTAGTTCGAGATAGCGCCCGGCCATTGTGGCGACAACTTCGGCCGGCGGTAACGCCCACAGATCGGCGTTGAAGATCTCTACCTCGATGTCGCCGCGATATCCAGCTCGCACGACGGACCGGGTAAAGGCGGGGAAATCGATGTGTCCGTCGCCCATCATGCCGCGAGCCAGCAGGCTGTCGGCAGGTAGCGGTGTGATCCAGTCGCAAATCTGGTAGCTGACAATGCGTTCTCTTGCACGCTGCAGTTGATCGGCAATTCCTGGCTCCCACCACAGGTGGAACGTGTCGACCACCACGCCGACGTCAGCTGCATCGAAGCGCTCGGCGATCTCTAGCGCCTGGGCCAGCGTGGAGATCACCCCGCGATCCGCCGCGTAGATCGGGTTCATCGGCTCGATCCCAAGATTGACCCCGAGTTCGTGGGCGTACGGAACCAACCGCTCGATCGCTTGTGCAGCGCGGTCACGGGCGGCCACCAGATCCTTGTCACCCGACGGCAGTCCGCCAGGGACAAGCACCAGTGTCGCTGCGGTCAGCGCCGCGGCCTCCTCGATGGCCGTGCGGTTCGTCACTTCCGACGCCTGTGCTTCGGTGGGATCGGCTGTCGTGAAGAATCCACCCCGGCACAGCGAAGAAACGCGCAGCCCCGACTCGGCGACGAGCCGAGAAGCCTCATCCAGACCCACCTCCGCGACCTGTTCTCGCCAGATCCCGATCGCGCCAAGGCCCGCGTCAACGCAGCCCTTGATCGCGTCCGGCAACGACCAGGAGGCAGTAGTCCGCTGATTGAGTGAGAGCCGGCTGAGCGCTGCCTCGTTGATCATCGAGCCACGCCGGCGGTCGCGAACAGCTGACCGAGGCGGTGAGCCGCTAGCTCAGGATCGGTCAGGAGCTGCGCCTCATTTGCCAGCTCGAAGACGCGGCCCAGGTGAACGATGGAGCGAGCGGACTGCAGCCCCCCAACCATGACGAAGCCGTCTTGATGCCCGTTCAGCCAGGCCAGGAAGGCGATCCCCGTCTTGTAGTAGTACGTCGGCGCCGCGAAGACATGCCGCGACAGGGCTAGTGTCGGCGCCATTTCCCGGCGATATCCCTCGATGTCGCCGGCATCCAGTGCGCTCAGGGCAGCGGATGCGGCCGGCGCGATGGCAGCGAACGCCCCGAGCAGAGCATCGGAGTGATGGACGCCATCACCCTCGATCAGCTCCGGATAGTTGTAGTCATCCCCTGTGTAGAGCCGCACCCCCTTGGGCAGTGCGGCACGCAGCTCCTGCTCATGATCAGAGGAGAGCAGCGAGACCTTCACTCCGTCGACCTTTGTACTGTGCTCGTTGATCAAATCAAGGAAGGTACGGGTCGCGATCGGTATCTCGCTCGAACCCCAGTAGCCGCTCAGCTGGGGATCGAACATCTCGCCCAGCCAGTGCAGGATCACCGGTCGGGTCGTCTGAGCGAGCACGGTCGAGTACACCTGAAGGTAGTCATCGGCGTTGCTAGCGACGGCGGCGAGCTGGCGCGAGGCCATCACAATCGCCTGCGAACCAGCACCCTCGACGAACTCGACCTGCTCGAGATAGGCATCGGCAACCTCGCCGATGCTGCTGGCCGGAGCCAGCAGCTGATCAGTGCCGGCACCAGAGGCGATTCGAGCCCCATGCTCTCGGGCCAGCGCCGCGCTGCGAGTGATCAACTGCTGGGTAGCGGGCCAGTCCAGTCCCATATTGCGTTGCGCGGTGTCCATGGCTTCGGCGACGCCCAGCCCATAGCGGAACAGGTGGCGGCGGAACGCCAATGTGGCTTCCCAGTCGACCGCAGCCGGCGCACCCGGCACGTTCTCCCCGCGCGGGTCGGCGACAACATGCGCAGCGGCAAAGGCGATCCGACTCCGGAAAGATTGCGGATGCTCAGCCCAGGCCCGTGGTGCCGCAAGCTCGATTTCGCGCCAGCCGCCGCCAGCCGCTGGCAGCGCAACAGTCGTGGTGGCCGTGGTCATGAAGCGAACCAGTCGATGGCGACCCGACGACCCTCGGCCGATGATGTCAAACCGGCATCGGCCAGTTGCAACCCGCGTACGCCGGCGGCGAGATCGTAAGGGTGCGGCCGGCCGGCATCGACGTCGGACAAGAACTGCTCCCACTGGGCCCGGAATCCGTTCGGAAACTCAGCGTTGTCCGGGATTTGCTCCCACTGGTTGCGGTAGTCGTCGGTCGTTGGCAGATCCGGGTTCCAGACCGGCATGGGGGTGCGAACACGGGGTTGGATGCGGCAGCCGAACAGACCCGCTACTGCGGAACCGTCGGTGCCGTCGACCTGGAACTCGACCAGTTCTCCGCGGTCGACACGAACGGCCCAGGATGAGTTGATCTGGGCGATGACGTCGTCCTCGATCTCGAAGATCGCGTACGCAGAGTCATCGGCGGTAGCGGCGTACTTGCGGCCCTGTTCGTCCCAGCGCTCCGGAATGTGGGTGACCGCTTTCGCGCTCACCGCAAGCACTTTCCCGAACAGGTTCTCCAGGACGTAGTTCCAGTGCGGGAACATGTCCAGCACCATGCCACCGCCGTCCTCGGCCCGATAGTTCCAGCTTGGGCGCTGCGCGGGCAGCAGATCACCCTCGAAGACCCAGTAGCCGAACTCCCCGCGTACGGAGAGAATGCGGCCGAAGAACCCGGAGTCGATCAGGCGCTTCAACTTCAGCAGACCCGGCAGATAGAGCTTGTCGTGGACCACCCCGTTGATCACACCGGCCTCCCGCGCGGCAGTGACCAGCTCAATACCTTCCTCGACCGACTCGGCGATCGGCTTCTCGGTGTAGATGTGCTTCCCGGCGCCGACAGCCTTCAAGATCGACTTCTTACGCTCCGAGGTAACCTGCGCGTCGAAGTAGATCGAGGCTGAGCTGTCGTCGAGCGCTTCATCGAGATTGGTGGTGAAGTCGGCCACTCCATGGGCGACTGCCAGCGTGGCCAGCTTCTCGGCGTTGCGGCCGACCAGGATCGGCTCGACGGTGATTCGATCACCGTTGGGAGTCATGACGCCGCCGTCATCCCGGATCGCGAGCACCGACCGGACCAGATGTTGGCGGTAACCCATTCGACCGGTTACCCCATTCATGATCACTCGGATAGTGCGCTGTGCCACGTTGTCTCCTCAGTCGTCATTTCCCCGGATTACGAAAGCGCTTTCGCAATCGCTTTACTTACTATACGATCGGCAGTGGAAGAAGCACAACCTGAAGGAGTCAGCGGTGTCCCCTTCGTCAGGCCCCGTGCTGCTGAGTGACGTAGCGGCAGCCGCCGGTGTCTCGCTGGCTACCGCTTCGCGGGCGCTCAATGGCCAGGCGGGGGTCGGCGTAGCGCTTGCCGAGAAGGTTCGCCACGTGGCACATGATCTCGGCTACGTAGCGAATGTCCACGCACGGCAGCTGGCCGGCGGGACCACATCGGTGATCGGGTTGATCGTGCATGAGATCGACGATCCATTTTTCACGCAGATTGCGGGTGGCATCGTACGTTCGGCTCTCGCGGAGAACCTCATGGTTCAGGTCTCGCACTCGGGGCGCGACCCAGAGCAGGAGCTCAGGGAGATCACCACTCTTGTGGTTCAAGACGTTGAGGGCATCATCATCGCCGGATCTGGGTACGTCGATCCCGCCAAAGAGGCCCGTGCGAAGGATGTGCTGCGGGCCTATCAGCGGCGGGGCGGTCGAGTGGCCGTTATTGGACGCCATCATCTGGGCGTGGACGCCGTGCTCCCTGACAACGTGGCTATAGGCGCTCTAGCGGCCGACCATCTCGTCAAACTCGGACATCAAAACGTTCTGGTCGCCTCAGGCTCAGAGCAGTTGACCACGATCGCCGACCGCCTGTCCGGCATTTGTTCGGTGTTCGAGCAGGCCGGTGTACAACCAACCGTGTGGCACGACGCATTCACTCTCGCTGGCGGTGCCCGCATCGCTAGCCGGATCGGTGATCTCGCCACACCCCCCAGCGCCATACTCGCGATCAGCGATCTGATGGCAATCGGCGTACTGCAGGAGCTGCGACGCATGGGAATGCGGGTCCCGGACGACATCTCCGTGGTTGGAATCGATGACATCGCAGTGGCCCAGTCACTTGCACCGGCCTTGACCACAGTCGCCGTACCTCTGACTGAGATGGGGGAGATCGCCTTCGGCATGCTGCGGAAGCCTGCCGCGATCAGGCCCCGTCGGCGCATCGTCCCTGCTCATTTGGTGGCTCGCGAGTCGACAGCCGGGGTAACGCAAAACTGATACGTTCGGCAGCAAGCGGTGCCGAAATTCACAGGTCTCATTCTCGAAACGAATATTGACACCCATTGAGAAAACGCTTACGCTCAGTCACGAAAACGCTTTCGTGCACCAATGAGAGGGAGAACTGATGGCTCTGAACCGAAGGCAGTTCTTGATCGGCGCCAGCGGGCTGGCCGCTGCGGCCACCACGATGGGGCTGGCGGCTTGCGCACCTGGCTCGTCGGGCGGTGGTTCGCAAGGTGGTGGTCAAGGGAGCGCGAACGACCTCGCTCTGGCCTTCTGGGGCAACCCGACGCGCAACAAGAACACCCAGGCAGAGATCGACGCATTCATGAAGGCCAACCCAGATATCAAGATCGCGGGCCAACCGGGTGAGTTCAACACCTACTGGGACAAGCTGGCCACTCAGACAGCCGGCGGCAACGCTCCGGACATCATTCAGATGGACATGAACTACATCTCCGAGTACGGCACTCGCGGCGCTCTGCTCGACTTAGGCAAGGTCGATGTGTCCAAGTTCGTCGAGGGCACCGTCGATTCAGGCAAGATCAACGACAAGCTGGTGGGCGTCAATGCCGGCATCAACAGTGCGCTCATCTTTGCCAACCCTAAGATCTTCGAGAAGGCCAAGATGGACCTGCCTGACGACAAAACCTGGACCTGGGACCAGATGATCGAGGTTGGTGCGGAGGTCGCCTCCAAAGCGGGAGTGCCCTTCGGCGTGGCTGCGCTCCTGCAATCAGACGCATTGTTCGGCACGTTCGTACGCCAGCACGGCAAGGAACTCTTCACTCCAGACGGGCTTGGGTTTGACGTTGCCGAAGCTCAAGACTGGTACGACCTCTTGCTCAAGGGCCAGAAAGCCAAGGCATTTGGTACGCCCGAGCAGGTCAGCGAGGAGCAACCGAAGCCCCTGGACCAGAGTGCCATTGTGATCGGGAATGCTGCCATGCAGTACTACAACTCCAATCAGCTAGAAGCGGTCACCGCTGCGGCCGGCGGTGAGTTGATGAAGCTGCTGCGGGGCCCGAGCCTGGCGGGTAAGGCAACCGAACGCAAGACCTGGTACAAGGCGAGCATGCTGTGGTCGGCGTCGGCCAAGACCAAGAATCCAGACGCGGCAATTGCGTGGATCAACTGGTTTGCGAACGATCCGGCGGCCGCGAACATCGATCTGGCTGAGCGGGGTATCCCGCCGAACGCCGAGATACTGGCCGAGGTCAAGCCCAAGCTCTCTCCAGCGCAACAGGCTGTCGCCAAATACATCTCCGACATCAAGACCGAGGTGGCCACCACCCCGATCGCCCCACCCCCTGGCGGCGGCACGATCGCCACCGTCTTGTTCCGTCACGGGATTGATGTCCTCTTCGGGAGGACGAGCTCAGCTGACGGCGCGCAGAAGTTCGTGGACGAGCTGAAGTCAAACCTTCAGAGTTAATGCCATGAGCGCCATCTCTGAACTCTCGACGATCCATCGCACAAAGGCCAAGACGCCAGAGGAGAAGCGGCTCCTGGCCAAGGAGGCGGGCAGGGACAACAAGGCGGGTTATCTGTTCTTGCTGCCCTGGCTGATCGGACTCGTGCTGATCATCGGCGGGCCGATGATCGCCTCGTTGTACCTGTCGTTTACCAACTACAGCCTGATCCAGGCGCCCAAGTGGGTCGGGCTGGACAATTACCTCCGGATGCTCAGCGACCCGCGGCTACACAAGTCGCTCGCGGTGACGTTCACCTACGTGATCGTCGGCGTTCCATTGCAACTGATCATGGCCTTGGCTGTAGCCATGGTGCTGAACGAAGGGATGAAGGGGCTGCCGTTCTATCGGTCGGTCTTCTACCTGCCGTCGATGCTCGGCAGCTCGGTTGCCATCGCTGTGCTCTGGCGGCAGATGTTCGAAGTGGACGGCCTGGTCAACCAAGTGCTGAGGAAATTCGGTATCCCAGCGACTAACAGCTGGATCGGCGACCCCCAATATGCGTTGTGGACCATCATCTTGCTGCACGTCTGGACGTTCGGTTCACCAATGGTGATCTTCTTGGCCGGTCTGCGACAGATCCCCGGAATGTATTACGAGGCGGCGTCAGTCGACGGGGCAAGCAAATGGGCCCAATTCAGGAAAATCACCCTGCCGCTGCTGTCTCCGATCATTTTCTTCAACCTGGTACTGCAGATCATCAACGCCTTCCAGGCGTTCACCCAGGCCTTCGTGGTGTCAAACGGGAGCGGCGGTC
>DATLPF010000009.1:0-3023 GCA_035535875.1 Propionibacteriaceae bacterium | reverse complement strand
AAGAAGGGCGCGAGTTGCTGGACGTCCTCGATGTGGTGACGCAGCGGTGGGACGTCCACCGTGCTCGGGAAAAGTCGCAGCAGGCGAGCCAGATCCCTGTGCTGGACGCCGGGGCCGAGCGTGACGGCGACCCAAACGGCGGGCTTACCGTCGACATTTGTGGGCTTCTGCAGGGCGGCTGTCAGGGAGCGTAGCTGCACACCGTCGAGTTGGTCGGGGTGTCGGATGACCACGCTGCCGGCGTGCCCATCGCCGCTCTCATTTACCAGAGCCCGGTGTGCCGATGCCAGCCAACGTCGATCGGTCGCATCTGCCGCGTCCAGCACAGTGAACCGCCCGCCGGGGTTCCGGCGCTGGTGCACTGCACGCAGGATGGCCAGCTTGCCAACCCCGGGCTCACCAGCGAGGGCCACCCACTCACCGGCGCGGTAGGCGTTCTCCACTTCGTCGCAGGCCCGACGCCACAGCGCGCCGGATCCGAGGAGACCCGGTAGGAGCATTTTCGCCGCCGTACCGCCGTCCCGCCTCTTCGGTGTGCTGAGCTGGGCCACCTTCGCGTGGATGACGCCCCCGGCCGGCAGCGGCGCGCCCAGCGACCGGGTGTACATCCGAAGCCTCGTTCCGGTCGGAAGATCGACCAAGACTGACGTGCGGCGCCCGGCGAGCGCTTCGGTGGCCTGTTGGAGCAGCGCAGCCTGGTCGGCTGGGGCGAGCACCGTCCGCGCGTAGTCGTTCATCATCACGACTTCGTTGTTCAGCGCGATCACGATGCCCGGGCTACGACGACAGGCGCGCAGGTATTCCTGGAGCAGCTCGATCTCCTGCGCCGCGGCGTCGGCAAGTAGCGCCTGTCGGATCTGAGCGGCGGTGGTCTTGGCGAGTGTCATCAACAGAGGACCGGCGTCGGAACGCCAGCAGGTCAAATCCACTGCGCCGACAGTCTTGCCCGAGATCGGGTGCTGGATCGGTACGCCGGCGCACGCCAAGTCCTCGAGATCCTCCGCGTAGTGCTCGTGACCGAACACATGCATCGGCTGGCCGCCCTCGAGAGCGGTGCCGATCCCGTTGGTGCCCACGAACTCCTCTGCATAGCTGAAACCGGGAGCGAGCTGCACCGTGTCGAGATGGCGCGCCAGGTTGGGGTCCCCGGTGAGCCGGGAAAGGACGAGCCCAGCCTGGTCGGTGAGCACGATGCTGATCGGCTGTCCGGCCAGCTGCTCGTTCAGCTGCCGCAGCACCGGTTCGGCGCTGCGGATGAGTGGGGTGTCAAGGTTCGGGTCGTGGACGTACGGCATCTCGATGCGGTCCGCAGCGACGTTGCTCTCACGGGATCGCCGCCACGAGGCGAGGATGGGCTCGCGCACTCGACCCGGCTCGACCGGCTCGGCGGTGAGGAAGCGCACTCGGGTATCGGCGAGTCCGGCACCGTCCGTCTGGATGGATTTGCCGGATGATGCCGGCCGCATGGCATCCCCTGTCTCTCAGGTGCCTGTCTCCATGCGCTACGTGGCGCGGCGCTACGTGGCGCGCGGACTCTGGCATTACGTCGCCTTATCAATATAGTCGCCGACCGTTTGAGCTCACGACTGTCGCAAATTGAGACGTCCTTCGTCCGTCGCATCTGGTCGCGTAAGAAGTGTCTCGCCTCGCCGCCGAGGCGAGCTCAATCAGGCCGAAACGCCGTCCGGAATGCGGGGACATACCGGGACGTACAAGGAGGTACCCGATGGACGAACCGGGCTCGCCTGACGCCGAGACCTACAACCCGTGGAGCGTCGTCAACCTGGTCTTCCACCATCTGGCCGACCAGGGATTGCACCCCGTTCTGGGCGCTACGGGTGACCCGGGAGCGCCGGCGGCGGCGCTGCTGGTCGCTCTCGGCATCGAGCCGGCGGCGGAGGGCAACCGGCAGGTCATGCGGGATGTGCGAGAACACCTGGCCACGATCCGGACGGCCGTGCTGGGCGATTCCTGATCCGGCGTTTCCCACTGCTTTGCATGTCTCATGTTGAGACTTCTGGACCCGCCAAGAAGCGGTCTGATTGAAGTAGGTATGTCGAGCGGAAGGAGTGCTGATGAGTCGCCAAAGCGTGGCCAAGGCGCATGAGAAGATACAGGAACTCGCGTGGGAGCCGCTGTACCACGAGCCTGTGTCGCAGTATGGAACCGATTACACATTCCAGAAGGCGAAGAAGAAGGACCCGCTCAAGCAGGTTCTCAGGTCCTACTTCCCGATGCAGGAGGAGAAAGACCACCGGGTCTATGGAGCGTCCGACGGAGCGATCCGCGGAAACATGTTCCGGCAGGTGCAGGAACGATGGCTCGAGTGGCAGAAGCTGTTCCTGAGCATCATCCCGCTGCCGGAGATCGCGGCGGCTCGAGCTATGCCTCTGTTGTTCCGCACTGTGCCCAATCCGGAGCTGCATAACGGCCAGGCGATCCAGATGATCGACGAGGTCCGGCACTCGACGATTCAGCAGAACCTCAAGCGCCTGTACATGAACAACTATATTGACCCGGCCGGTTTCAATAACAGTCTGCGGAACTTCCAAAACGACTACTGCGGGACGATCGGACGGCAGTTCGCCGAAGGGTTCATCACCGGTGACGCGATCACGGCGGCCAGCATCTACCTGACCATCGTGGCCGAGACAGCGTTCACCAACACGCTGTTCGTGGCAATGCCCGCCGAGGCCGCGGCTAACGGCGACTACCTGCTACCGACAGTGTTCCACTCCGTCCAGTCCGATGAGTCGCGGCACATCAGCAACGGCTACGCGACGTTGCTGATGGCTTTGTCCGACGAGAGCAACCACCAGCTGCTGGAGCGCGACTTGAGGTACGCGTGGTGGAACAACCACCGTGTGGTCGACGCCGCCATTGGAACGTTCATCGAGTACGGCACCAAGGACCGTCGCAAGGACCGCGAGAGCTACGCCGAGATGTGGCGGCGGTGGATCTACGACGACTACTACCGCAGCTATCTGGTTCCGCTGGAGAAGTACGGCCTGGTGATCCCGCAC
>DATLPF010000008.1:0-2103 GCA_035535875.1 Propionibacteriaceae bacterium | reverse complement strand
TCACCGCCCCAGACTTACCGCGAGGTGGTGGCCGAGATCCGAGACGACCCACAGCATCGGGGAGCGCTGGTGACCACGCACAAGATGGCGGTCTTTAGCTCGGCGCGCGATATGTTCGACCAACTTGACGAGTTGGCGCTGACGTTCGGTGAGGTCTCGTCGATCGCCAAGCGCGGTGACCGGCTGAGCGGCGCCGCCAAGGACCCGGTCACCGTACGGCTGGCCTTGGAGGAGTTCCTGCCCGCCGGCCACTTCGAGCAGACCCGAGCCGCAGCGCTGGTGCTCGGGTCCGGCGGTGCGGGTTGCGCGCTGACCCATCAGCTCGGCCTCCGTAGCGACTTGCCGGCGAAGATCATCTGCACCGCTCGGAAGCAGTCCGCGCTGGACCACCAGCGACAGCTGCACGAGCGCGCCGGCATCCCGTCTGGTCTTATGGAGTACGCCCTGACCGACCACCCGGAGGACGTCGACGAACTGCTGCTCACCTTGCCGTCGGCAAGCCTGGTCGTCAACGCGACGGGCATGGGCAAGGACGTCCCCGGCTCACCGGTGACCGATGCTGGCCGCTTCCCCGAGCGGGCAGTGGTCTGGGACTTCAACTACCGCGGGACGCTCGAGTTCTTGCACCAGGCCCGCGCCCAGCGAGACTCGCGATCCCTGGTGATCGAGGATGGCTGGCGCTACTTCATTCACGGCTGGACTCAGGTCATCGCTGATGTCTTCGACATCGACATGCCGCACCAGACTGTCGTTCGGCTGAGTAGGATCGCGGCCGGCGTCCGGTGACGGGCTTCAAGTGATCAGCGACGGAGCGCCGACCGGAACGGTGACGACGGTGCTCAGTACCATCGATGCTCGGAGCCTCGGCCGGACGAACTACCACGAGCACTTGTTCCAGGTCACCCCGTTGCTGCCCGGCGACGAGCTCGACGACGAGGACGCAAGCCGGCAGGAAGCCGGGCTGCTGCGTGAGTCCGGGTTCGACGCCATGATCGACGCCACCCCGACCGCGTTGGGCCGAAACCCCGCCGCGCTGGCCCGGATCAGCCGAGCGACCGGTATTCACGTCGTCGCCACCACTGGCGGTCACCGTGAAGCCCACTATGCTCCCGGGCACTGGTTGCTGGAGCTCAGTTCGGGTGAGCTCGGGAACCGCTTCACCGACGACGTTCAGGTCGGCATGCCCGTACGCGACGCCGCTGGCTCGGCTGAGGTGGTGGCCAATGAGGCCGGCTTACCTGTCCGGGCCGGGGTCTTGAAAGCGGGGATCGGCTACTGGGGTTGGACAGCGTTCGAACGGCGGGTGCTGGCCGCGGTCGCCGCCGCGCACGCACGAACGGGCGCGCCGGTGATGGTGCACCTGGAGCACGGCAGCGCCGCGTTCGAACTGCTCGAGGTGCTGGCGAGTGACGGAGTGCGACCTGAGGCGGTGCTACTGGCGCATGTTGACCGCAACCCCGATCCCGGCCTGCACGCCGAGCTCGCCGCCGCTGGCGCATACCTTGGATATGACGGCTTCGCCCGCACCCGCGACTGGCCGGACTCGATGCTGATCGATTGCCTGGTCAGATCCGCAGAGCTCGGCGCGAACGACCGACTGATGATCGGCGGCGACGTGGCGCGGAGGACCCGATATGTGCCTACGGCGGGCGCCCGGGACTGGCCTACGTGGGCCGGCGGGTGCTGCCGCGGCTCGTGCAGGCCGGCTACGAGGATTTGGTCGAAGCCGTCCTGGTTCGCAACCCGGCCCGCTATCTCAGCACTGCCTCCCGGTCGGCGAACCGCACACTTCCAAAAGAGAGAGATCGAGGGGTGGGAGATCCGCGGTGCTCGCCATGGTGACCACCGCCAGCAGGGACTACGCCGAGTCGCGATGCAGGGCCGCCGAGTCTCCGGCCGGGTCAGGTCGTGCGATAACGCGTCTTCCGGCGCTTGCGAGGTTCGCGCCGCGACCTCTCGTCCTCGATCTGGCGGATCAGGTCTCTACGCACCTCCGCGAGGGCATGATCAAGGTCGCGCTCGTGGGAGGTGGCCACGAGGTGCGCCCGTCCGGCTAGCCAGGCTTGAAGGGTCACCTTCTGGTCCGGGCCCTCGGTGTCTTTC
>DATLPF010000007.1:0-7731 GCA_035535875.1 Propionibacteriaceae bacterium | reverse complement strand
CCTACGCCGGCAGGTCCTGATGAGCCGCAACATCAGCGGCGGATCGCTGATCTCGGTCTTCATGGGTGGGCTGAACTATCAGATCGAACACCACCTGTTCCCCTCGATGGCGCGACCCTATCTACGCAAAGCGCAGCCTCTGGTCGCCGCCTACTGTGCCGCCCAAGGCGTCCCCTACACCCGCACCACGCTCTGGCAGTCCTACCGCGCCGTCATCGGCTACCTCAACAGCGTCGGACTACGCGGCAAAGACCCCTTCCTCTGCCCGCTCGTCGCTCAACGCCGAGCCCTCTAGCCAGAGCCCCGCACCCCTCAGGTCGAAGGCGAATGGCGTGCCAGGCCCAGCGGAGCATCGACTTCGGCCGGAACACCGCTGCCGCGAGCCGACCTTACTGCGGGCAGGCCGCTCTATGTCTTGACTTCCTAGGCTGACTGGGTAATGAACGAGCATTGGGTGGAATACGCGGGCGTATCGACTGAGCAACAAGACCTCACTGGATCCGCGGTTTGGTCTTGCCGGCATCACGGTCATAGACCCGCGGTTGGGGGTCCCATGCGAGCCAGAGGCCCGTGGCGGTCGACTACTAGGTGGGGCGGGCGCCAGGATCGGCTGCCGATCTTCACCTAAAGCTCACCCAAAGCACCAACCAAGTCGGCCACGCTGACGCATGGACGTCGTCTGCTGGGCCAGTTTCACACGGCTCACCACGGAGGTTCAGCTGCGCAACAAAGTGCGCGCGTCGGTGGTCCGGAGTTCCACTGACGGTCCACCTCGCACTTCGACGCGGCAATGCTGCCCCGCGCCGATCGGATGTATACCGGTGATGGCGCCCGTGGCGAAGACCATGCCCGCTCGGACCGGTTGACCTCGACTGGCGAGGATATTCAGCGCGGTCGCCAGACCATGATGAATTCCCCCGGGCAAGTTCTCGGCAGATCCTTCTCCCATGAGTTGCCCGTCGATGTAACAGGCAAGCTGGACCGGAGCTCCACCGGGCCAGTCCGCAAGGACCGAGCCGAGCACCAGACCGTTGTTGTTCCCGAAGTCGGCGGCGATCACTGTCGGGCCGAGCGAGTTGATGTCAGGGATCGGGCTGCTGGCCACCTCGACGCCGACCAGCAGATGCTGCTCTAGGTCCGCCACCTCCTGGGCCGCCCAGTCAGCGTCATCGTGGGAGGGCAGATCATGACTCAGCCGAATGACCAGCTCTGCTTCCACGGCCGCGAACCCGGACGCGAAGATACCGACCTCGGCTGGGGATACGCGCTCCTCGCCAAGGTGATATTGCTGACGCCAGATTGGGCCGACCAGCCGGTCCGGATCCCCGGCCGTGCGCCGGTCCGCCGAGATGTAGCCAATCTTCCAGCCGACCAGCGAGTCCTGCCATCGCGACATCGCCAGCTCCTGGATCTGGTAGGCCACAGCCATGCTGGCGGGGATAACACCCGGGAACCGGGTCAGGCTCCGCCCCTCTCTTCGGGCAGCGACCAGCTCGGTGGCGACTACGTCCTCAGCTGGCGGTGTGCTCATCTCGACCTTTCCGGTCTGCACTCACCTCGGTGAGGTGCGTACCAAACGCTAGACGATTCGATGAGAACGAACCGATCGCCGACCGGTCGCCGGGACGGGCGCTGCTTCACCGCGGGAGTAACGACTAACGAGCAAGTGGAGGCTATGGGGGCGCCAATCACCTGTCGACAAGTCCGTCCCGCGACCACCGCGGGATGTGCAACCCGTCCGGGACATCCTCTGCGGACCGGTGGTATCGGGCCATCGTGCTCAGGGTCGTCCAGGCGAAGTAGTCGTGCAGCACCTGTCGGAGCCGGTCGTCGCTGGCGTGCGTTCGCCCACGGTCACCGCTGCCAGCACGGTAAAGGCACCTCTGTCAGGTTCAGCTGTCTGCGCGAGGCTCTCTAAGGATCAGGGGATGCATGCACACGATGCGCAAGCAGCGGATTTAGCCTGAGTCGTCCGGACCTGCCTGTCGTGCGGCAGCGCGGGCTGTGGTGGTCGGCCGCGGGGACGTTGGCTCGGCCTTGGTGAAGTCTGCGGCCCTGCGGGTCAGCAGGTAGCCCGCGACCAGCACCAGGATGATCATCGTCACCACGCCGGTCTCTGTCGTCACGTACGCCATCATCGCCGGCGACGTCGTTATAGCAACGCCGGCGACCGTCTCCATCAGATTGTTGAAGGCGCTGTGAGAAAGACTGACCGGCCAGATGCTTCCCGACCACAATCGCAGCCACCCATACCAGACACCAGCCAAGGTCAGCGTGACCATCACGATCGGTACGACGATCCAGCGCTTCCCCTCGCTCTGATAGGTGGTGGTGAGCACCAGCAGAGGCAGATGGAAGATCGCGTGGAAGGCACCGGTCACAAGAGCCGCGCGCCGCCCAGACATGAGTTCGGCCAAGCGAAAAAGCAGGTATCCCCGCCAACCGATCTCCTCACCGAGAAAGACAACCGCGAAAATGATTGTGGTTAAGGCGACGTTGAGAACGCCCCTGGCGAAGCCCGGACCCAAGCCGGGAAAGCTGACAACCCCAAAGGCGGCCGCGACGCCGAAGCTCACAGCAATGATCACCGCCGGTCCAACGACGGCAATCAGCAGCCCTCGCCCCCTCCGCGGGTTGAATCCCACCCCTGCCCAAATCGCGCGTCGTTGACCGCGTGGAACGGTGAAGGCGACGGTAAGTGCCACCGCGATCACCGGCACAGCAATACTGATCAGCGGCGCAATACCCGCGTGCGGCAGCGCGAGGGCAATGGCAAGCGTCAACGCGTACGTGATGCACAGGAACACAACGATCTGACGTAGGGGACGGTGGGTTCTCGCTGGCGCCGACTCTTCAACGGTTGGTCGCTGCCGCATCGGTACTCCCTCGATTCGTGTCGCTTATTTATCAAGCGCATCGAACGTCAGCGCGGTGACCGCTAAGTAGCCGCCGGGCCGAGCCATCCCCTTATTGTCGTCCGTCGCCAGCGCCGTTGACCACCCGCTGCCGGACGCGGATGCCGCCAGTCTTGTCGACAGATCGTGAGCCCGAGGATCTGGTCGTCGGTGTGTGTCCGATAGGAACCTCAAACGAGCATTATTGGCATCAGCGGGATCTACCCGCCTGCCCACTAACCGCCGGAGTGACAATCCGAGGCTGCGGCTTGCCGCCGGGGCGCCGAGCGAGCTATGACGAACGTTGCGAGACCGGCCGCAACTAGTGTCCCGATGAGGGTGCCGATCACGGGTTGATCGGTGGCAATGCCGATGCTGAATCCTGCAGCGACGCTGCCGGTTACCAGACCGGCGGCCTGTATCCTGGGTCGTCGCCATGTGTCGAACCCTGGGGTATGAGCCTCGGAGTCGAGCGAGCGTTCCGCCCGCCTGCTGGCTGCAAGAAAACCGATAAGCAATGCCGGTTTGAGAAGATTGCCGACGTTCTGAATGGAATTACCTGGCGCCAGATTGCCGGTCTCGATGATATCGCTGACATGGACGACGGTGGCTCCTGCTCCGAAGACAGTCACGGCAATGACGGTTGCCTCACGGAACCCATCGCGTCGACCCATGGCGACAATTCCAAGAATGCCGATTGCCAGATTGGCAAAGCCAACCTCTAGCTGAAAAGGATTCCCGGTCGGCCAGCCGATGGATTTGGCCACCGAGTCCGAAATGAAGAAGTGACCGAAAAAGCCACCAATCCCGCTTCCCGCCACACCGACACCAAAGAGATACAGCAAGAAGATTTCGAGCTTTAATTCACGGCTTCGACTGCTCTTGTCCAGGCCAAGATGTACGACAGCCACGATGAGAGGCAAGACGGAATAGATGAAGACGCGTAATGCAACGGAGCCCATCAGTCCTGCTCGATAAGCTTCGTTGTTGTCTCACTGGGGGTCCCGATCCCTGCTCGGTCTAGCTGCGGGGAGCCTCCGCGTGGTGAGAAGAGAGGGCCTGCGTCGGCGGGCGCCGGAGCAGCCGGTGATCGAGATAGTTCCGACAAGGTCGACGTGCGCTCCATCGACCCCGGCACGACGACATGGGCCACCAGCTTGCCAACCGGACGAGTGCGGCGACCAATGCGAGGAGCGCCGCCACGGGTCACGGTCATCCGCGAGTGAACGTGGCGGCGAACGCGTCGAGCTGGCCGCTGTCGGCATTGCGGATGGCAAACCTGATCACCGGGCCGAGCAGCTGCACTGGACCGGTCATCCGGCAGTCGGCCACCAGGCGCACCCGCGTCCCCTCGCCGTGCCGCGTACACATGTAGATGTAGTCAGCGGTCACCCCGCCCTGGATCGACCTCAGGGTGATGCTGCGTCCCGGGTCCAGGGCGGCGATCTGCCCGGTGCGCTCTTTGCCCCGCGTGGTGAAAACCAGCGTCGTGCCAGCAACGGTTGGACCGTCTGCCCGCAGTGCGTCCACGCCCGACATCCATCGCGCCGCAATGTCCCAGTCGATCAACCGCTCCCACACCGCGTCGACCGGACGGCCGATCGTGGTCTCCGCGGTGAACACCTCAGTCATCTCGCGCCTTCCAGATAGTCCGTCATGCCCAACGCTGCGCCGCGTGAGACGCGATGTATTGGACGAACTTCACCTCGCCTCGGGTACAAAACCGGCCGAGGTTGCAGCCTCGGCGCGGTCGTACGTCGCGCGTTGCGCGGCAAGGTACTGGGCCGGCGTCCCCCCCGTATGGCGCTTGAAGTCACGGATCAAGTGCGCCTGGTCGAACCATCCCAGCTCCGCCGCCTTGTCCGCCCACCCCACCGACCCATGCACGTCGATCTCCGCAAGCAGCCGGCGCATCCGCAGAATCCTGGCGAGCATGCGTGGGCTCAGACCGACCTGCTCGATGAACAGTCGGTCGAGATGGCCATGGCTCACACCAAGCCCTGTCGCAATATCAGTAACCGGACGGGTAGGTTCCGCCGAAAGCTGCCGGACCGCGGCCTCACACCGCGCGAACGCGTCGCGGTCAAACGGTTCCGGAGTCCTCAAGGTGGCCACGACGACATCGAGAGCCTCGGCCGGCGTCCGGCAGGCTGTCAGCTCGCGCCGCAGGCCCGGGGCCCTCGGCCACGCCTGCAGCAAGTCCACAACCCGACCCCGCAGCGTCGCCGGCCTGAGCCCGAGAGCGGGCCGGCAGCCGACCGGCGTGGTGACGATCCCCACACAGAACGTCTCGCCCAGCGGCTCGTTGACGATCGGCCGGTCATGCGGGCCTATGAGGAAGCCCCTGTCGGCGACCAGAGCAGCACCCTCCCCGACCGGGATCTGCCGGATCGGGTCGCCAAGGACAATGCCCGCAACGGTGGACCCCGTGGGAGCGATACGTTCACGGACCCCGGCGATACGACCGCGCGCGAACCAGACCCACTCGACGAACCGGCCAGTCTCACCGCCAACCCGGCGCGGCACATACTCGAACACGGCTCGACCGTACCGCCCTCACCCATCCGACTGCAGTCGCTGCCGCAACTGCTGAAATATGCCACCGATTGGCACTGGGAAGACGCCACTGGCCAACGGCACAATCTGCCCAGTCGGGACGCGTGCGCGCAACATCCGAGCAGACGTAGACAAAGCCGATTGGCAGGAACCCGCGACAATGTGACTCGTCTCTGGGAGAATCGCTGTGTTTAGCGCACCGCGAAGGCGACTGCGAAGCGGGCCGCCTCTCGAGGCGCCGAACGGGTTTCATTGGCCGGGGGCACGCGTTCTCCTCCAGATCCGCCGATAGGGATGGCTATGGCCACCGCGACAGTCGCCGCCGTGCAAGCGGCATACATCCTGATGGACCAGCACGCCTGCGTGGACAAAGCGGTCACGCTGCTGCACCAAGCAGCCGACGGCGGCGCGAGGATCGTGGTGTTCCCCGAGGTATACATTCCGGGAACGCCCATCTGGATCGACTCCAGACCGATTTGGGACGGCGACGAGGACTGGTACGCGATGCTGGTCGATCAAGCCGTCGTGGTCCCCGGCCCCGTTACCGAAGCGCTTGGCGCCGCCGCCCGCGCCGTGGGCTCATACGTGGTGATCGGAGTGCAGGAACGCGAGCCCCACGGCGCCACGATCTACAACACAACCCTCTACTTCGGCTCCGACGGCGCCCTACTCGGCAAACACCGCAAGCTGATGCCCACCGGCTCCGAGCGCACTGTGTGGGGCATGGGCGACGGTTCCACCCTTCCCGTCATCGACTCGCCATACGGCAGACTCTCCGGATTGACCTGCTGGGAGAACTTCATGCCCTTGGCCCGCTATTACCTCTACAGCCAGGGCGTGGATATCTGGGCCGCCCCGACCCTCGCCCCCAGCGACGGCTGGATTGCCGCCATGCGACACATCGCCCTGGAAGGCCGCTGCTACGTGATCGGCGTCAACCCCTGCCTCCACGTCGACCAGATCCCGGCCGACTTCCCCCACCGCGATCGCCTTTGGGCCAACGATCACGACAACGAAGGCTGGGTGGAACCCGGCAACAGCGTGATCATCCATCCCAGCGGCAAGGTTTTGGCCGGGCCTGCTCGGCACGAGGAGACGATCCTGTACGCCGACGTCGACTTGGCCGCGGTGCGCGCGGCGCGCCGGCTCTTCGACCCGGTGGGCCACTACAGCCGCCCAGACATATTCCAACTCCGGGTGGACACCCGCTCCCGACCTGGGGTCGTCCTAGGTTACCCATCGGACAACCAGATGCCCGTCGAGCCGACCGAGAAGCTGGAACCCGCGACCCTGGATTGATCACGAGTCTTCAGTCGCCTGGTGATGATTGGTTGTCATATTCGAAGCGGCTCGGGCTGAGTTCCCGCAACGAAGTGGGAGGGCTTGCCATAGGACCAACTCCCAACCGGCAGCATCGACAACGAATTGGAGCACCTGAAGGAGCCAGTGAAGGTATTAGGCGCCACGTCCGGTGACTCCTGGCACTGGCACGACCTGAACCTTACTGCCCGCGTTCTGGATCACGTGAAGCCCGACCAAGGTGACAGTCTGCGAGGCAGCCAAGGAGTTAGCCAGGGGCCGTCTCAGGATGGTTCGTTTCCACACAGCCAAGAGCTTCAAGATCCGGGTCCTGGCCGGCAAGGTCGGCCTACCCCGCCGAGAAGGCCGCTCGAGAGCTGGACCCGCCTGCGGCTCCGTGATGGCCCAATGGCTCAGGACTTCGAGCCGGTGCGGCGCTCCAGGGCTTCGATGACGGTTGGGCAGACGTCGATCTCGTAGAGCCTTTCGACGCTCTGCATCCCGCCTGGGCTCTCCGCGTTGATCTCGACTACCTTGCCGCCGATCACATCGATGCCGACGAAGTACATCCCGTCGGCCACGAGCTTCTTGCTCATCGCTTCGATGATGCCGCGTTCCAGGTCACCGATCTCGAGAGGGACCGAGCGTCCACCCGCGCTGATGTTGGCCCGCGGGTCGTTACCCGTGGGCACTCGCCGGAAGGCGGCCAGCTTCCCGTCGCGCTCGAGAACCTGGCCCTCGAGCAGGAAGATCCGGGCATCGCCGTCCTCACCGCCGTCGATGAACTCTTGAACGATCGCGTAGCCGTCCTGTAGCACCGCCTCCGTCATCTGTGCGAGGTTCGCTTCGCTCTCGTCCTCGATCATGAACACGTTCCGACCTTTGGCTCCGTACAGAGGCTTGACGACGGAGTGGCCGACCTTGGCGACAAACCGCTTGATCGCTTCCGGGTCGCGCGTCACGAGTGATCGTGGTCGGATCT
>DATLPF010000006.1:0-6455 GCA_035535875.1 Propionibacteriaceae bacterium | reverse complement strand
CTGTGAACCGCAGCGCGATCGGCCGGGACTCGCAGCGGCATGTGGCCGGTTGGTGCGCCAGTGGCCGTCTCAGAAGGGATTGCTGCGCAGTGACTTCGCACAGGACGGCGCACCGCACCCGGCGACCGAGTCTCCAGCATCTGGGATAGCCTCCCGTAGGCCGCAGGACCGCCACGGTCGCGATCAGTGCGCGGACGCCAATACCGCACCGAGGGCGTCGTACAGTTCGCCGCAGCCGATCTCGCGCTGGAGCGCCTGGTCACCGCCGTCGAAGTACTGCCCCTGCTCGGTGTAGACGAGGCGGGTTCCCCCATGCGCAGGGAAGAGCTCGACGCTGGCTAGCGATGCCGAGCTTGGGCGGCCGTCGATGGTCATCACGTAGGAGAACACGAGGCGTTCGTCGGTGACGATGTCCAGGTAGCGGGTGTCGTTGGTGATCGGCGGACCATCGGCATATCGGAAGCGGCTCGTCTCGTAGCCGGCCGGCCGGAAGTCAGCGGTGAACTCCTCGACCCGCCAGTCCTCGCCTTCGGCGAACCACCGTCGTTTGACGTCGGTGTCGGAGAACGCCCTGAAGATGCGCGCGGCGTCCGCCGGGTAGGTGCGTTCGACAATGAAGGTCGCGTGTTTGATCGGTTCGGTTTTCATTGCCCGTCTTCTCCCATCGCCGCCGGCGCGGCGCCGTGCTCCTGGGCGAGGAGGGCGCCGAGTCGGTCCAGGCGTCGCTCGGTGAGCGCTCGACGATCCTGAAGCCATTGCTCGGCGATGTCGAGGCCGCCCGGCGCGATGGCGCAGGTGCGTACCCTCCCGACCTTCTCGGTGCGGATCAGGTCACTCTGCTCCAGAACCTGCAGGTGTTGTACCACCGCCGCCAGGGACACCGCGAGCGGCGCAGCCAGTTCACTAACGGAGAGTGGGCCGTCGCCCAGCCGCTCGAGCAGCGCCCTGCGCGTGGGATCTCCCAAGGCCTGGAAGACGGAGTCGACACTCATCGACACACCTCCGATGCTTAAGTTTGCACTTGACAATCGGGGTCGGCAAAGACGACACTCAAGTACGTACTCAAGTATTGCATTCAATCCGCGGGAGACCCACCATGGCATCCACCCAAACCCCGACCAGCAAGGTGTTCTTCGCAGTCAGCATGTCCTTAGACGGCTACATCGCCCCAGCGGGAATGGACCTCGAACACGCCGATGACCCGTCCTACAAGGACTGGGGGCGCCAGTGGGCGGCGCTGCAGAGCTGGGTCTTTCCGCAACGCTTCTTCCGCGAGAACCTCAACCTCGGCGAGGGCGGCGAGACCGGCCCCGACAACGACATGGCGCGGGGAGTCTTCGAACGCACCGGCGTGAGCATCCTCGGGAAGCGGATGTTCGACGGCGGTGAACGCTTCTGGCCCGAGCAGGCACCCTTCCACACGCCGGTCTTCGTCGTCACTCACACCAGGCGGGCACCGTGGGAGCGCCCCGGTGGCACTACCTTCCACTTCGTCAACGACGGCATCGAGAGCGCCCTGGCCCGAGCCAGGACGGCCGCCGCTGGCCGCGACATCCGGATCGGCGGAGGAGCCGACCTCATCCAGCAGTACCTCAACGCCGGGCTGGTGAACGAGTTCACCATCTCCATCACGCCCGTAATCCTCGGCGAAGGCACTCGGCTATTCGACTGCATCGAGCTGGGGCAGGTCGGCCTAGAGGTGATCGACACCGTCCCCTCGCCGCGAGTGACCCACCTCACGTATGCAGTCAACCGCGCGTAGCGCCGTGGTCCCCACTCGGCGCGTCCCGCAGGCGAAGGGGTGATCGGCATGGCTGTTCGGAAGAACTGCGGCTTGCTGAGACGTCGCAGTGCCCGGGGGAACCTGTGGGGCTCGCAGCCCGAGTCGCGTGCTTGCTTGTCGGCCTGGTCGCGAGGGCTGATCGTGGAGTGGTGGAGCAAGGTCAGTGGTTGGGGGAGGCAGTGCTCCTGACACCTCTCCCAACGTAACGCGCATCAGGTCCCGACTATCCTCACGCGTAGACCATTCGGCCCCCGGAGTAGGAAGGTGCGCCGACCGGCTACCATGCGTAATCCTCGGGCGCGGTCTTGCGACCCGGGAAAATCTCATCGAGGCGGCGCAGATGCTCCGGCGACAGGCTGAGCTCCACGGCAGACAGGGCGCTGTCCAGCTGGTCACGGGTTCGCGGACCGATGATCGGTGCGGTGACCGCGGGCCGGGTGCGCAGCCAGGCGAGGCCCAACGTGCTGGGTTCCGCGCCGATCTCCTCTGCCAGGTCTTCGTACGCCTGGATCTCGTCCCGATGCTCGGCGAGGCTCTGCGCCGCGCGGCCCTCGAGTCGCCGGACGCCGGTGTTCTCCTTCTTGATCACTCCACCGAGCAGGCCGCCCTGCAGTGGTGACCAGGGGATGATCCCGAGGCCGTAATGCTCCGCGGCCGGGACGACCTCGAGCTCGATGTCGCGGACGAGCAGGTTGTAGAGCGATTGCTCGCTGACCAGGCCCATCAGGTTTCGCCGGGCAGCGGCGGCCTGTGCGTCGGCGATGTGCCAGCCCGCGAAGTTGCTACTGCCGGCGTAGAGGATCTTGCCCGCCTGCACCGCCACCTCGATCGCCTGCCAGATCTCCTCCCACGGGGTGTTCCGATCGATGTGGTGGAACTGGTAGAGATCGACGTACTCGGTCTGCATCCGGCGCAAGCTCGCATCGAGCGCCCGGCGGATGTTTAGCGCCGACAACTTGCCCTCGTTGTGCCAGCTCCCCATTTCGCCGTAGACCTTGGTGGCAATGACGGTCCGCTCCCGCCGGCCGCCACCGCTGGCGAACCAGTTGCCGATGATGGTTTCCGTCTCGCCCGGCTCGCTGCCGTAGCGGTTGGCGGTGTCGAAGAAGTTGATCCCCGCCTCATGGGCGTCGTCCATGATGGCGTGCGCGTCTTCCTCCGAGGTTCTGGGCCCGAAGTTCATCGTGCCGAGACAAAGTCGGGAGACTTGAAGGCCGGTACGGCCGAGATAAGTGAAGTCCATTCAGGCAGCTTTTCACCTCCGCGCAGCGGGGGCACGGTGTACCCGGAGTGGCCCGGGGATGGCGCTAGTCGCATGCGGCGCCAGGATGCGGAGATCTCCCCGTAAGCGCCGGCGACGTAGGGCCGCTGCTCATAGGCTTGCGGGACATGTTCAAGTTAGCTGGTCCACCCGTAGCGGTGAGTAGTGGCGTCCAGCCCAGTTGTCCGCGACCGGCGTCTCCATTTGCGCAGCACGGTGCGGTCGTCGAGCATCGGGTAGGCGAGGAGCTGGAAGTGGACCCGCACACCGTCGTCGTACGCGCAGTAGAGCTGCCGCCAGACCCTCCTCGTTTGCACCACCGATCGCAATCCGGGGCGGGTCATCACCAGGCCCGCTGAAACCGAACCCAAGCCAAGCACCCGCTCGAGCTGCACGACCTCGGCACATACACCCAAGCCGAACTCGCCGAACTCTTCGGCGTCGGACGCTCAACACCTATCGAACCCTCGAGCGGATACGCCCTGCCCCGCCCATCCCGCAGCGACCCGGCCAGCGGGGCAGCGCAAGCGGAACCTTCAGCGGGACGGCGCCTTCGACGCCTGGCGCAAGAGGAGTCCACCAAGCCAGATCCAAAGGGCGGCGATGAAAGCCAGTGGAAGCTCGAGGAGTCTCTCGTTCACAACAGTCAGCACGCCGCCCAACAGCACCGCAGGCAGCAGGACCGCTCCGATCCACCAGGCGAGTCGATCAGTGGGTCTACGTCGGCGGTCAAGCAGAAGGAGACCGGCGACTACCGCGAGGACGGCGACGGCAATCGATGGCCCCCACAGGTTCCCCGCAATCTCGGTAGTAGCAGCTACTGTCGCTGCGACCGCGCCGATGCACTCAAGGGCCAGAACAGCCGTCTGGCGGTGGGTGCCGACGCCATCCGAGACTAGGCCCAAGCTGGTGACGGTAACCGCAAAGAAGAGCGTCGTCACGGCTCTCCCGGACCTCGACCCCGGATCCGAGGCGGCGGTGCGCCGCCGGCATTGCGCAGATAGCGATGACGAACCGCTTGTGCCAGCGGGACGCAACGGTGCCAAGCGGACCGGAACTCGGCGTTACCTGCCGAGCTTCACCGGCGTTGCTCCGCGCGAGCCTGGCGCGCGGCGCGGCTCTCCTCGAACCGGCCCGCTTGCCGATCCAGCTCCTCGAAGTAGCTGCCGAGCTGCTCGCGCGCCTGCTCCCCCTCCCCGGACAGCCCGGCCCGATCCCAAACGTCCCAGGAGCGCAGGATTGGAGCGAGCACCTCGTCTCGGTGGATTCGCAGGTCGTAGATGCCGGCCATGGCGATCTGCACCGAGCGGCGATTGAAGCCCTCAATGGTGTTACCAGGCATCTGGAATGTGCTGACGACGTCACAGATCGCCCGCATCGTCTCATCGGGAGCGAGCTCGAGCGCCGCCTGGAGCACGTTCCGGTAGAAGACCATGTGCAGGTTCTCATCCTGCGCGATTCGCGCGAGCAGCTGCTCACACACCGGATCCTCGGTGTAGCGGCCGGTATTGCGATGAGAGATACGGGTCGCCAGCTCCTGGAAGGAGACGTACGCCACGGTGTGCAGCATGTCCAAGTCGTACGCGCTGGCAAAGCCCTGCGTCATGTGCACCATGCGTTCGCGTTCAAGGGTCATCGGGTCGACGGCGCGCGTGGTCAGCAGGTAATCGCGGATCGCGATTCCGTGCCGGCCCTCTTCGGCGGTCCAGCGACCGATCCACGTACCCCAGGCGCCGTCGGTGCCGAACGACTCATAGATGTCGCGGTGGTAGCTCGGCAGGTTGTCCTCGGTGAGGAGGTTGACGACGAGCGCGGTGCGGGCGACTTCACTCACTCGAGATTGCGATGGATCCCACGCATCGCCGTCCAGCACGCCATCGAAATTGCGGCCATCGCTCCACGGCACGTACTCGTGGGGAAACCACTCGCGGGCGGCCCTAAGGTGGCGATCCAATTCGCGCCCCACGACCGGCTCCAGCTCAGTCAGCAGCTCGATCTGCGTCCACGGTGGCATCGATCGCTCCTTACGCCTGCGAGGTTACGTCATCGTAGCTTCGCCAGCTCGAGAACGATGGGCGCCTCATCGGCTCACCGGCCGGTTCACCCGCCCGAGAGCTCCGTCAGAATCGCATCCGTCAACTCCGGCCAGGCGTCGACTGCCCAGGGACGAAACGCGTGCGAGTTCCTTGCACCGTATCCGGGCAGCACACCGGACAGGACGACGGAGGTGGCAGCGTCCACGGTCCCGTCGCGCGCTCTGAACGCCACCAGTCGGACCAGCCTCGAGGTCCTGCGAGGCCGAGCTTGCATCCCAGGGGATCTCGTCCGCGACGAAACGGCGCAACGATTCCAGCGATTGCTGGAACGCGCAGTGGACCATGGCAGTGAGCTGGTCGACGCCGGTCGTGTCGAGTGGTTCGAAGGTTGTGCGCAGGGTGACTGCAATGGGTTACCAAGGCTCGCTGAGCTGCCAAACAGGCGAGCACGGATTCGCCTTCGCGAGCATCTGGGGCGAAAACTGGTAGGTCGCCCTAGGGCGTCCACCACGGCCGCAGCGGAAGATCGCGGTGGCCTCCGTGGGAGTCGAGCTTGACCGCCAAGACTTGGTGAAGCTGAACGACATTCGTCTCGAAGCCCAGCCGTGACCCGGCCATGTAAAGGCCCCACACCTTGGCGGTCGGCAGCCCGACCTCTTCGACCGCTTCGTCCCAGTGGTCGACGAGGTTGCGGCACCAGTCGCGCAGCGTCAGCGCGTAGTGGTGGCGCAAGTTCTCTTCGTGCACCACCTCCAAACCGACATCCTGGGCCTCGGTGATGATGCGGCCGGAGCCGGTCAGCTCGCCGTCCGGAAAGACGTAGCGGTCGATGAATCCACCCGGCGACGGCCCGGTCCGGTTGTTCGGGCGGGTGATGCAGTGGTTGAGCAGCAGCGCGCCGGTGCGCAACTTGGACTTCAGGAACCGGAAGTAGGCGGGGTAGTTAGCGACGCCGATGTGCTCGGTCAGCCCGATCGAGGACACCGCGTCGAAGCCGGACTGAGGCACGTCGCGATAGTCGCCGTGGCGGATCTCGGCCAGGTCGGCCAAGCCTTCGTCGGCGATCTTGTTCTGCCCCCACGCCGCCTGCTCCTTCGAGAGCGTGACGCCGATGGCCTTCACCCCGTGCCGGGCGGCGTAGCGGGCCATGCCGCCCCAGCCGCAACCGACGTCGAGCAACCGGTCGCCCGGCTTCAGGCGTAACTTCTCGAACACCAGCCGGTGCTTGTTCTCTTGCGCCTCCTCCAGCGTCGCGTCGGGGTGCGGGTAGCAGGCGCAGGTGTAGGTCATCGACGGGCCAAGAACCCACTCGTAGAACGTGTTGGACACGTCGTAGTGGTGGTGGATGGCCTCCGCGTCACGGGTTCGGCTGTGG
>DATLPF010000005.1:0-2679 GCA_035535875.1 Propionibacteriaceae bacterium | reverse complement strand
TCGATCCGCGAGTGGACCGCCACGGTGCTGCTCGCTGACCGCGATCAGGGCATAGTGCTGGACCGGTCCGCGTTCTATCCCGGCGGCGGCGGGCAGCCGCCCGATCACGGCGTGCTGCTGTGGGGGAACGTCCGGACGCGGATTGTCGGTACGCGCAAGGGTGACGACCTCTACCTCTTACCAGCCGAGGGAGACCCCCTGCCCCCGGTGGGCACAAGCGTTCACGGTGGCCTTGACGACGAGCGGCGCACGAGCCTCATGCGCACGCATTCCGGTCTACATGTGCTTAGCGCAGTCGTGCTGCGGGACTTCGGCGCCCCAGTGACGGGCGGAAACATGGAACCGCTCAGCGCGCGGATGGACTTCGACTTGCCCGATGTGCCCGCGGACTTCAAGCAGAGCGTCGAAGATGCCTGCAACGAGGCGGTGCGCCTGAACCGGCCGATTGACGTCCGGGTGCTACCACGGGAGCAGGCCCTGGCGATCCCGAACGTCATCCGCACCGCGAGCGACCTGCTGCCGCGAGACATCGAGATGGTCCGAATCGTCGACATCAACGGCATCGACATCCAGGCCGACGGCGGTACCCATGTGGCCTCCACGGCCATGATCGGGCACATCGCGGTGACGAAGATGGAGAGTAAGGGTCGCGGCTTTCGCCGGCTGCGGATCCAGATCGAGGACGCCGAGTAGTACCACGCCATCCGCGCCTTCGGGCGCAGCGCCCCGACCCTTGCCGCCCTGGATGCGCGGCGTGCGCTCTCTGCGCGTCCAGCACCTTGCTGCCGTCAGGCGGCCCGAGCGGCCCTGTCGAAGTCGAGGAACATCCGCGTGAAGCCGTCGGGATTCTCCTCGGCGACCCAGTGGCCGGCGCCGGGCACCAGGTGTCCGGTGACGTTGGTGGCGACCTCCTCGCACATCCCCGGATAGTTCGCGGCGAGGGTCTGCGCGGCGCCGCCGGAGGCGAGTACGGGCACGGTCAGCTTGCCGTGGGCCGCGATGTTGGCGCGGTGGATCTCGGCGTCGTGGTCGAGCTCGCGGTAGATCTCACACAGGGCCCGCATCGCGCCAGGCGCTTCGAACGCGCGGGCGTAGACGTCGATGTCCGCAACGGTGATGGCGTCGGGCTGGTAAGTCAGGTCGTCGAAGAAGCGGGTGATGTACCAGCGTTCTCGGCCGTGGGTGAGATAGACGGCGATGTCGGGGTTGGAGTGGAAGTCGAAGTGCCAGGCGGTCTTGGCGACCTTGCGCTGCTCGTAATAGTTGGTACCCGGCAGCGGTGCTTCCATGGTGGTCAGGCTGACCACGTCATCGCGATACCGCAGGGCGTACGCGAAGCCGAGCATCGAGCCCAGGTCGTGGCCGACTACGGAGATCGGGCCTTGAATCCCGAGCTCGCGGTGCACGAACTGGTGTAGGTCGGCAGCCATCGTCCACTTGTCGTAGCCGTCGCGGGGCTTGGAGGAAGCGCCGGCTCCCCGGTAGTCGGGTACGACGACCCGATAGCCGACCTCGACCAGAAGTGGCATCACGTGGCGCCAGGCGTAGCCGGTCTGCGGGGCACCGTGGATGAGCAGTACGGTCTTCGACGCACCGGTCGAGGGTGCAGCCACGGTGTAGCCGATCCTCACCCCAGCCGCAGGGTCGATCCAGGCGCGGCCTCGTCTGCTGTCCGTGCTCGCCTGACTGTGTGGGGTGTCGCTAGACATCTCGGGTTCTCGCTTCTATTGGCGCGTCCGTCGGTGTTGCTGATCAATCAGGTCCGGTGCCGAGCTGCCGAGCAAGATCGATCAGATCGTCAGCGACGACGTCCCACTCAGCCTCCGGCCGCAGGTCGGTGGTCTGTGCCGGTCCGTGCTCGTTGGGACGGGGGACGAATGCCGTCGACAGCCCTGCTCGTCGGGCCGCAGCGAGGTCGTAGTTGTGGGCGGCGGCCATCATGACCTGGGCCGGCTCGAGCTCCAGCAGGTCGGCGGCGCGCAGGTAGGCCTCCGGTTGCGGCTTGTACCGGCGAGTGATGTCAGACCCGATGATGACGTCCCAAGGCAGCCCGGCCTGTTTCGCCATCCGCGTGAGCAGCCCAACGTTGCCGTTGGAGAGCGGGCCCACGATGTAACGCTGTTTGAGTAGCGATAACCCTTCGATGCTGTCCGGCCAAGGAGGTAGCTGCTCCCAGGCGTGGTTGAGATCGTCAACCTCCGACGAGGTGAGCTCCACGGCAAACTCGGCAAGTGTTGCTGTCAGATTCTCCCGGTGCAGCTGCGCAAGGATGGTGAAGGGCCGGGTCCCGCGGCGTACCGGATCCATGGACGGTTCGTACTTCGCGCGCCAGGAATCCGCGAAGGCTTCGGCGTCGAGCTGGAAGCCGTGCGTCCTCGCTACGCGGTGGACGGCGGCACTGACCCCGGAGCGCCAGTCGACCACCGTTCCGAAGGTGTCGAACAGCACGGCCTGCACGCCCTCGGCGCTCTCGGCGGCAGGTCGTATCAGCGTCACCAGCCCTCCTGTCCGGGTTCTGGTCAGGCGTTGATGGGGTAAGCCACGAAGGCGAAGCGGCGGCTGTCAGGGGACCAGCTGTTGACGTTGATGGTTCCTTGGCCGCCGAAGAGCGGATAACGCGCGATGGGGGTCGACCAGTCCGTGGTGCGAACCAGCCGAACCTCCACGTCGAGGTCCGCC
>DATLPF010000004.1:0-4534 GCA_035535875.1 Propionibacteriaceae bacterium | reverse complement strand
ACGCCCGAGCAGACGACCGCGACCGGTTCGTGTTGTCCAAGGGACACGCCGCCATCGGCTTGTACTCCGTCCTCGCGCTGCGCGGGTTCCTACCGTTGGACGAGTTAGCGACGTTCGACAAGGGGGACTCCCGCCTGCAGGGACATCCCGACGTGACCCGCCTGCCCGGCTTGGATTCCTCGACGGGCTCATTAGGTCAGGGTCTATCCGTGGGAGTCGGTATGGCACTCGGAGCCCAGCTGGGCCAGAAGGACTTCCATACCTGGATCATGCTGGGTGACGGAGAGATTCAGGAAGGCATGATCTGGGAGGCAGTCCAAGTTGCGGCGCGCTACAAGCTGTCGAACCTGACGGCGATTGTCGACCGCAACGGTCTCCAGCAATTCGGCCTGCCGTCCTCGGCCGAGACGACTTTGACCGACCGCGGCGACCGTCGTGATCCCTGGTTCGGGGTAGACCTGGCCGCAGTGTTCCAGGCCTTCGGCTGGCGCGTGGTCGAGATCAACGGCCACGACTACGGTCAGATCCGAAGCGCGTACAAATTGGCTCGGGCGGGCGACTACGAAGGCCGGCCAACCGTCATCATCGCGCACACGGTGAAAGGCAAGGGCTTGTCCTTGGCCGAAGGAGTGCACACCTGGCACAGCATTGTGCCAACCGCGGACGACTTCGAGAAGGCCCGCCGAGAGCTCGAGCCCGACGAGCTCGAGATTCTCGACAGCAACCCCACCAGCAAGAACGGAGCCCAAGCATGAAGGCCATGCGTGATGTATGGGGCGACAAGCTTGTCGAGCTCGGCGCTACCGATCCCCGCACTGTCGTCCTCGACGGCGATCTCGGCAACTCCACCAAGGTCGACAAGTTCGCTAGGGCTCACCCTGAACGTTTCTTCCAGATGGGCATCGCCGAGCAGAATCTCGTCGGCGCCGCCGCAGGTCTGGCCAGCGTCGGTTACGTGCCATGGACTTCCTCGTTCGCTGTCTTCTTCACCCATCGAGCGATCGATCCCATCAGAATGCTCGTGGCGCAGAGCCACGCGAATGTCAAGATCGTCGGCTCGTACGCAGGTCTACTCATTGGGGCGGTTGGTAAGACCCACCTCGACGTGCAGGACCTGGCGATCATGCGAGCAATGCCCGACATCACGGTGTTGTCACCGGCCGATGAAGCCGAGTTGATCTCGATGATGGATTGGGCGCAGGCCTATGACGGACCGGTGTACTTGCGGATCGTGCGCGACGCCGTGCCCGACGTTTTCGACGCCGACTACACGTTCACCCCCGGAGCGGTCTACCGCCTTCGCGAAGGCGCAGACGTTGCGATGGTGTCGACAGGTCCTCAGGTCTCCCGGGTGCTGGCGGCCGCTGTCCAGCTTGCCGAGCAAGGCGTCGCCGCGACCGTCGTGCACGTGCCGTGCATCAAGCCGGTGGACGAGGATGCTCTGCGCGACAGCGTCGCCGGCCACGACCTCGTCGTCACCGTGGAGGAGCATTCGGTCATCGGCGGTCTCGGCGGCCTCGTAGCGGAGACTCTCACCGCAACAGGCCCATCGCCGCGCATCGAACGCATCGGGATCAATGACACCTGGGGAGAATCAGCCGGAAACGACTTCATGCTCACCAAGTACGGTCTCTCCCCGGAGCTGGTGAGTAAGCGTGTGCTTTCGGTCCTCACTGCCCGTGTTCCCAGCTGAGCCTTGCAGCTAAGACCCAACCGGCCCGCCCATCACACCTCGAAGAAAGGTTCCCCATGCGTCTGGGTCTGATCGGCCTTGGCCGAATCGGTGCGTTCCACGCCACCACCCTCACCGGACTTACCCAGGTCGAGTCGCTTGTCGTCTACGACGCAGTGCCAGCACTGGTCGAGTCGGCTGTCCAAGGCCTCGGGGCGGAGCCGGCTGCCAGCCCCGAGGCGCTTCTGCGGGCGGGTGTGGCCGGGGTCGTGATTGCCGCCGCCACCGACGTCCATCCCGAACTCATCCTCGCCTGCCTCGAGGCTGGCCTTCCCACGTTCTGCGAGAAGCCGGTCTCAAAGGACCCAGCCGCGAGCATGGAGATCCTGCGGCGTACCGAGGACTCAGGCGTGCCGGTGCAGATCGGCTACCCCCGACGCTTCGACGCGGCCTTTGCCGCGGCGCGGGAGGCCGTCGCCAGCGGGAGCCTGGGCTGGCTCCACACGGTCCGCTCCACGACCCTGGATCCCGCACCGCCCCCAGACGCCTACATTCGCGCCTCCGGCGGGATCTTCCGGGATTGCAGTGTGCACGACTTCGATGCTGTCCGGTATGTCACGGGCCAAGAGGTCGTCGAGGTCTATGCGACCGGATCCAACCAGGGCGCGGCCATCTTCGCCGACTACGACGACGTGGACACTGCAGCATCAGTGCTCACCCTGGAGTCCGGGACGCTAGCGGTCGTGTCGAACTCTCGGTACAACGCCCGCGGTCACGACGTCCGGCTCGAGCTGCACGGCTCAGACGACAGCGTCGCCGCCGGTCTTGAAGAAAGGTGGCCGATACGGTCCACCGAACCAGGGGTCACCTTTCCTGGTGGCACACCGCACAATTTCTTCATGGACCGATTTGCCGACGCCTTCCGCGCCGAGCTCGAGGCGTTCACCGAGGTGGTCGCCGGGTCGCGCCCGTCGCCATGTACGGTCGCCGACGCGGTCGAGGTTGGCTGGATCGCCGAGGCCGCCGACTTGTCCCTTCACCAGCATCGTCCCGTCCGCATGGACGAGATCCGTCCAAAAGGGGTCGTTACTTGACATCTGCAGTCGACAGAGTCAGCGGCGCTCGCATCTTTTGGGTGTGCGAGGTCCCGGATGGGGAAATCAGATCAACCCAGAACGCGTGCTGCGGGAGATGGGAGAGGTCGTAACGCTCGGTATGTACAAGCCGCTCGGCCAGGCGACGTTGACTTCTCAAGAATGAACAAACTGTCCGGCTGATGATAAAATATGCGAACTGGGGAGCGATGTTCTGGGGAGGCGACGTCTGACATGGATTCTGACAATGCACTCGTTGCCGCCGACCGGCGCGGCTCGCCTCCACGCGAACGTACGAAACTATCGCGCACCGCGGATTTGGAACATGACTCCGGCGGTCTCGAGCTGATCAGCAAGGCTGGGGCGGTGCTGGACATTTTGGAACAGCACAAGGAGGCGAGCGCCGCCGATCTTGCGGCTGCCCTCGGTGAGCCGCTCAGCTCGGTCTATCGTCTGCTGCAGAGCCTCACAGCTACCGGCTGGGTGGACCGCGGCTCCCGCCGCGGCGCGTACCGTCTCGGGCTGTCCCTGATGACAATCGGTGGCCTCGTCGAAGATCATCTCGACATTCGGGATGCGTCACTGCCTTCGTTGCGTGAGCTAGTCGATGCAACTAAAGCGACAAGCTTTTTATGCGTACGGCGCGGTCCGCGTGCAGTCTGTCTCGAACGGATCGAGGGTTACGCGGTCCAGTCTCTGGCCATGCTGTTGGGCGGTTCGTTGCCGCTTTACGCCGGCGCGGCGCCCCGGGCCTTGCTGGCGTTCTTACCCGCCGCCGAACAGAGCGCGATCTTGAAGGACACCAGCCAGCAACTGCGCGACGACCCTCCCCGACCAGACAACAAGGACATCATTGCCGACATCGCCCGCATCAGGGCGGCCGGCTACTCGGTGTCCGATGGCGACGTGACGCCGGGTATTGCTTCGCTGGGAGCGCCGGTATTCAACCATCGCGGTGAGGTCCAAGGCGCGCTGTCGCTGAGCGGGCTGCGTGGCCAGGTGCTGAACCCTGCGGACATGGACGACACCATCGAGCTCCTTCGCCGTGCAGCTGGCAAGGCGAGCGCTGCACTGGGCTGGGAGGTGTCCTGATGGCGTCCGAGGGCCGGGCGATGGGCATCTTGCAGCGGTCGTCCAGTCTTGTCCAGCTGCTCGCCGAGCGAGGACCGCTGTCTACTGCCGAGGTGGCCGACGAGATTGGCATGCCCCGACCTAGTGTCTACCGACTAGCTGACGCATTGACACAAACTCGGCTGGTCGAGTCCGCATCTGATGGAAAGCTGCGGCTGAGCCTGCGATGGCTCAAGCTCAGTGACGCTGCCCGCTCGGGCATGCGGGAGTGGTCTCACGCACGGCCGCTTCTGGACGGGTTGGCCAGCCGGACTGGACAGACGATTTATCTCAGCGTCCCGCAGGCTGATCGTGCGATCTGCATCGACTGGTCGCCTGGTCGCGCCCTAAGTGTGCTCGCGCTCAAGCCCGGTCGGGCCTTACCGCTGTACGCCGGCGCAGCAGGACGTGTCACCCTCGCCTACCGGCCGGAGCCGCTAGAGGATTACCTCCTTGCCGCCCCGTTCCCCCCGCTGACCGACCACACTCTCGCTACCGCCCAGGAGCTACGCGCCGACGTCGAGGCAATCACGAGTCGCGGATACAGCGTGTCCGATGAAGATGTCACGCTCGGGATAGGCGCGCTCGGTGCTCCTTTAATCAACCGAAACGGGATGTTTCTCGGCGCGTTGTCTCTTGCTGGGCTGGCTGAGGATCT
>DATLPF010000003.1:0-6978 GCA_035535875.1 Propionibacteriaceae bacterium | reverse complement strand
GACATCGATACCAACGAGGTCAGACTCCACATCAGGTCCGATGCCCCCGTTGGTATCTACCAGCCGGCCGGCACGCTCTTCTCCCACCTCACCGTCGTCGACGATTTCCTCAGCTGAGGGCGGCGCGTACGGGTCTGGCTCCGGAATCTCCTCCCCGAGCCGCTCGTCCAGCGTTTCGTGCTCCCCCTCGCGGATCAGCGCAGAGTAACGCTCGGGCGGCGAGTAGCCCTCGTCAAGCGGGTCATCAACGCCGCGATCGATCAGCGATCGCTGCGGCTCGAGCAGGTCAACCTGCTCGGACTCGTCGGGGACTTCGTTCGGGTAGTCGCTCATGTGGCCAGCCTGCCATGCACCCGTCCCTGCTCGCCGCTGACGTCGCGACTCGGCGGTCATTGCCGACCCGTAGGATCGCTCCGCGTGACCACCCTGTCCGCAACGCAGCCGCGGGAGGCGCGCGCCACTGCGTCCTTTGCTACTGCGCCGAGCGGCATCTACACCGTGATCGTGGCGGTCTTCTGTGGCCTGCTGCTGATCTCTAATATCGCTGCAACTAAGACGATCACCGTCGTGGACGGGCTACCGACCTATCTCGGTGGCGGCATCTTCACCGACGGCGGCGCCTTCCTCTTCCCACTGACCTACATCGTTGGCGACGTACTGGCCGAGGTGTACGGGCTGCGCCAGGCTAGGCGGGCTATCTGGGTTGGCTTCGCGCTGGGCGCGCTCGCGTCCGTCACCTTTCTTGCCGTCGGTGCGGCACCACCAGGACCTGGCTATGAGAACCAGGAAGCGTTCGTCGCGGTGCTGGGGTTCGTACCGCGGATTGTGATCGCGAGTCTGTCCGGCTATCTCGCCGGCCAATTGCTCAACGCCTACGTGGTAGTCAAGATCAAGGAGCGGACGAAGGAGCGCCACCTCTGGGCGCGGCTCATCGGCTCAACCGTGGTCGGCGAGTTCGCCGACACCGCGTTGTTCTGTTTCATCGCCTTCGTCGGTGTCTTCCCTACCTGGGGAGGATTGATCAGCTACGCCGTTGCAGGCTACGTCTACAAGGTGATGGTGGAAGTGATCATGCTGCCGGTCACCTACGCGGTGATCAGAGCGATCAAGAAGCGCGAGCCGGGTTACGCGGCGGTCGCGGCTCAAGGTGACACGCCGGTGCATCAGATGCGGTTGGTCGTCGCTGTCGACGACTACGACAGCGCGGTGGGCTTCTACCGTGACGAGCTGGGGCTCGTCGCGGAGGAGAACTACGACGGTGAGAACGGGGCGCGGGTGATGATCTTGGGCGCCGGTCGTGCGACCCTCGAGCTTTCCAATCGGCCGCAGATCGATTTGATCGACACTGTTGAGGTTGGTCGGACCGGAGTGAGCGGAAAGTATCGGCTGGCCTTCGAGGTCGACGACTCAGCGAGCGTGACGAGGAGGCTGACTTCCGCCGGCGCTGAGCTCATTGCGCCGCCGACCATCACGCCCTGGCGCTCGCTCAACGCCCGTTTGGGCGGTTCGGCCGACGTACAACTGACGATCTTCACTGAGCTCGCAACAGAGAAATCACGGAGTGATCATGACAACACCAACGCGTCTTAGCGGTTTCAGCCCAGCGGCGACTCAGTTCTTCGAGGATCTCGAGGACCAGAACACCAGAGAGTTCTGGCTGGCCCACAAGGACGTGTTCGATCGCGAGGTACGCGAGCCGATGGCAGCTTTGTTGGACTCACTCCCCGAGGAGTACCAGCCCTTCAAGATCTTTCGGATGAATCGTGATGTGCGATTCTCCGCCGACAAGTCTCCGTACAAGCTCATGCACGGCGCTGCTCACGGCGTCCCTGGCGCCGTCTACTATCTGCACCTCGACGCCTCCGGCCTCATGGTGGCCTGCGGGAGCTACATGATGGCGCCAGACGAGCTCGAGCGCTATCGGCAGGCGGTTGCCGACGATGCCAGCGGCGAGGAATTGTCCGAGATCCTCGCCGCGCTGGAGCGCCGGCGCTCGCTGCGGGTGGGTCCGGGCGGCTCAGAGCCGCTGAAGACTGCGCCGCGAGGCTTTCCACGGGACCACCCTCGGGCCGATCTGCTACGTCAGAAGGGGCTCATCGCGGCGCGGACTCGTGTCGCGTCGGAGCTGCAGAACGGGGTCCGACTCCGCGCCTTCGTGGTGGAGACCTTTCAGATGTGTACGGACCTCACCGACTGGCTGAGGCGCCACGTGGGAGCGTCGACCAGCTGATCCATCGTGTACGACCGGCGGGTCTGATCAACTGATCCGGCCAGGCACCCGATCAATTGCGGACTCCGGTGCTGTGCGCCAAGACTTTCGATCGAAGATCAACACAGCGACAACGAGCAGGGCCCACGAAATCAACCACATCCAGGCATGCCGGTCAGCATCGGGTCCAGCGGGCCAAAGGCCCCCGGTGTTGACACAGCCCTCGGTGACGTGAGCAATGAGCGGCAGCAGCACGCTGCCGCCGGTCCGGTTGAACAACCAGGCGTACCAGAAGGTGACGACCACCGTCGACGCGATGTCCGGCAGGCCGAGGTCGAACTGTGGCATGAAGACAAGCGGCAGGTGCCATGCCGTGATCAACAACGCCAACAAGGCGGTCGACGCCATGGGTGACCACCTCGACTGCAGCCTCGGCTGAGCAAAGCCGCGCCAGGCCGGCTCTTCTCCCAATGGGCCATCGGTGAAATTCACCATGCGGATGCCGAAGAGCAGCAGGACCGCGTACCACGGCTGGAACTGGGCAAACGAGGGTGCAGGTGCGCCTGCCGCCATGTTCAGACCGATCGCCACCGCGTGGACGAGCAGCGGCAAGCCGATCGCGGCCGCGTACCAGATCCAATTCACCCGCCACCGAATAAGGCGCCGACCCAGCCGAGCAAGTCCCGGCAAGCCCTCGGCGATCAGGACGACGATGATCGCTGAGATGATTGGTGAGAAGGCACCGAACGTCCCAAACGGTAGCGGTGACCAGGCGATCGCGTACGCGAGGACGAAGAAGATCACCAGCTCACGGCGACGTACGAAAGCTCGAAATCCGTTTGTGGGAATCGTCGCTGAGCTCCGCGTCACCTCAGCGCTGCCCACGGTCGGCGTCACGGACGGCTCTCCGGAAGCAGGATCATTCGGTTCGTTCTGTACCATGCGGGTCTCCATGCCGGTTCCTCCTTCGTCAGATCTGGCAAATCAACTGATGCGGCCATGCACCCGATCAATTGAGGACTCTGGTGCGGTACGCCAGGACTTGCGATCGAAGATCAGCAGGCCAATCACCAACAGAGCCCAGGCGATCAACGAGGTCCACGCCCCACCGTCCCCGCCGGCTTCCGGGGGCCAGAGGCCCTGGATGTTGACTGTGCCCTCAGTTGCGTGCGCGATGAGGGTCAGGAGCACGCTGCCCCCGGTCCGGTTGAACAACCAGACGTACCAGAAGGTCACCACCACGGTCGTCGCGATGTCGGGGAGGCTGAGGTCGAACTGCGGCATGAAGACCAATGGCAGGTGCCAGCACGTAATCAGCAGTCCGAGGAGGGCCGCTGACGCCAACGGTGACCACCTCGATTGCAGGCGAGGCTGGGCGAAGCCGCGCCAGCCTGGCTCCTCTCCCAGGGGCCCCTCAGTGGGATTGACTATCCCAAGAGCAAAAACCAGGACGACCGAGTACCACGGATGGAACTGATCGAGTGAGGGTGCGGGAGCGCCCGCTGCCATGTTCATGGCTGTCGCCGCGGCGTAGACCAGCAGCGGTCCACCGACCGCTGCGGCGTACCACACCCAGTTCACCCGCCAGCGAATGACCCGTCGACCCAGTCGAGCCAGCCCGGGCAAACCCTCGGCAATCAAGACGACGACAATCGCCGATACGAGTGGTGAAAAGGCCAGGAAGCTACCGATCGGCACCGTTGACCAGGCGATCAGGTATGAGAGTACGAAGAAGATCACCAGCTCACGACGGCGTACGAAGGCTCGAAAACCGTTAGTCGGAGCCGCACGGCTTGCTGCCGCATCGGGAGACTGGCTCTGCGGCGTAATTGACGCCTCTCCTGAACCCGGATCGTTCGGCTCGTTTTGCACAATGCGGGTCTTCATGACAGCTCCTCGCCTAATGGACTTGTTCACAAACTTCCATCAGCGAGAAGGGGGCGACAGACAGCCGACTAGTCAGCCGGTAGACGGTTTTCTGGTGAATTTGGCGCGCGGATCTGTGATTAGGCCGACCGCCAGCACTATGGTGAAACTGGCGAGGAGAGGTTCGGATGGCTGCAGTTCTCCCGCTGTTGCCTGAACGGCACAAAGCGGCTCCAAAGCCGGCCCTGCTGTGGACACTCGGAGTGGCGGCAATCGTTTGCTGTGCTGTTAGCGCCGTCCTCGCGTCACTCAACGAGGACCTCTACCAGCCAGCGCTTCGCGTACTGCTGATTTGGTGGGTCACACTCCCGTTCATCTTCGCTGGAATCGTGGCCTGGCGGAGGCGGCCGGATAGCTCATTCGGGCCATTGATGATCCTCGCCGGGTTCGTCAACCAGCTCTCCATCCTGCAGTGGACAAGCCAGCCCTTCCTCAATACGGTCGGACAGCTGTGCGACTTGCTTGTCGCGGCGCTTTGGATACACGTCTTCCTGGCCTACCCCACGGGTCGACTTCTTGGGAGAGTCGAGCAAGTGGTGGTAGTCCTGGCCTATCTGGTAGCCGTGGGACTCCAGCTGGTGGTGCTCATGCTGGGCGGTTTCGATGAGCGCCACCTGATGACCGTCGCGAAGCAGCCAGCTGCGGCGGAGGCAGTGCAGAACGTGGAGTTATTGCTACTGAGTGCGCTGGCGCTCATTGGCGTGGTGCTGCTCTGGCGGCGCTGGTGGTCGCTGCCACGGGGGCAGCGGCGGCGACCTGCCCAGATCCTGATCAATTGCTTCAGCCTGACATTGGTGATGCTGGCAGCCCTGCTGATTGCCGGCGCATTCCAGCTGCCAGGTTTCGAAGTCATCCGGCTGGCAACCTTCGCGGTAGCTGGTCTGGCGCCACTCGTCTTCCTTGCCGGACTTCTCGACGCTCGCCTCGCCAAGGCAGGCGTTGGTGAGCTCCTTGTACAGCTGCGCGCTGATCCCTCGCCAGACCTCCGCGGACTGCTCGCCCACGCGCTGCGCGATCCGACCTTGTCCTTGATCTACTGGCTGCCCCAGTACGGGAGCTGGGCAGATCAAGAGGGCAATTCGACAACACTGCCCGCGCCGGACAGCGGTCGTCAGGTCACGGTCGTGAGACAGAACGGTGGGCCGGTCGCAGCACTGGTGTACGACGCAGCGCTCGGCGACGAACCTGAGCTGGTCGAGGCGGTGAACGCCGCCGCCGGCATCGCCTTGGAAAATGGCCGGCTCGAAGCTGAGCTGCGGGCTCAGCTGCAGGAGCTGCACGGTTCGCGTACCCGTGTTGTCGAAGCTCAGCAGAACGAACGCCGCCGCTTGGAACGCAACCTCCACGATGGTGCCCAGCAGCGCCTGGTGGCGCTTGCCCTCGAGCTAGGCCTCCTTGCCGAGCAGGCCGACAATGACCCCGCTGCTCAGACAAGACTCAAGCGCGCCCGCGGTGAGGTTGCCCAATCGCTCAGTGAGCTTCGCGACATTGCCCGCGGCTTGCACCCCGCGGTCGTGAGCGGACATGGACTCGCTGTCGCGTTGGAGTCGTTGGTGGCCGCGACACCGCTCGAGGTGCGATTGAAGACCGACGGATTACCGCGGCTTTCCGAGCAGCTCGAGGTCGCTGCCTACTACGTCGTCACCGAAAGCCTCACCAACGTTGCAAAACATGCGCAGGCCAGGCAGGTTTCCGTGGAGGTCGGAGTCACCAATAACACCTTGATCGTGGAGATCGTCGATGACGGCATCGGTGGTGCGGACTCTGAACGGGGAACGGGCCTGCGGGGGCTAGCCGATCGCGTCGAGGCTCTCAATGGCCGGCTGCGGATCTGGAGCGCTGCCGGCGCCGGCACCCGCGTACGGGCGGAAATTCCATGCGGGTAGCCATCGCCGAAGACAGCGTGCTGTTGCGCGAAGGGGTCGCGCAGCTGTTGACCCACGCCGGCATCGAGGTCACTGCTCGCTGCGGCACCGCCGATGAGCTGCTGGTACACGTCGCTCATGACCCGCCAGATGCCGTCATCGTGGACATCAGGCTGCCGCCGACCCACACCGACGAAGGGATGCGGGCTGCTTTGACGATCCGCGATGAGCATCCTGATGTGGGCGTCCTGGTTCTTTCCCAGTACGTCGAGGTTGGGTTGGCGATGCAGCTATTGGCCGACTCGGCTGAAGGGGTCGGCTACCTGTTGAAGGACCGGGTGAGCGAGGTCAAGGAGTTCATCGCGGCGCTCCGCCGGGTTGCCGATGGAGGCTCAGCGCTTGATCCGACCATCGTCTCCACAATGCTGAAGCGGCACCGCAGCTCGGATCCGCTGGACTCTTTGACACCTCGAGAACATGAAGTGTTGGAGTTGATGGCGACCGGAGCCTCCAACGCAGGTATCGCCGAGTCGATGGTGATCACGCAGCGCGCGGCCGAGAAGTATGTATCCACTGTTTTCACCAAGCTCGGCATTCCTGCCACCGGAAGTGAGTCACGACGGGTGTTGGCCGTCCTGCTTTTCCTCCGCTCCTGACCGACACGGCCAACCGCCCTTCCCGACCAGACCAGTGAGGGTTATGGTCCTGTGCAGGACCCTGCGATGGAGGTTTCTCATGCCTGACCGCTCCACTCCCATCTATGAGGCGGGAGAAGCTGACCGACTTCCCGCTCATGATCACGAGCTGTACAACACGATCGCTCAGGAAAGCGACTTTGTGGAACTGCGCCGTAGATATCGCAGCTTCGCCTTACCGGCGACGATCGCGTTCATGGCCTGGTATCTCCTTTACGTGATCTGCAACAACTGGGCCCGCGACTTCATGGACACCAAGGTCGTCGGGAACATCAACATCGCG
>DATLPF010000002.1:0-36099 GCA_035535875.1 Propionibacteriaceae bacterium | reverse complement strand
GGCAAGATCCACACCCGGGACCGGCAGCAAGCCATATCCCAGCTGCCTTACTGGCAGCAGCAGCGACACGACGGTGCAGCTGTGGGATTGACAGCCGCCGGTCCAATCGGCTCCCCCTCGACTAGTCACACCGACATCGTCGTCTCAGTGGGGTTCAGCCCCGGCAGAACCCTCCTCGCAGACGGCTGAGATAAGTCCGTGCGACTGTGGGACGTGGCCACTCACCTAGCTCGCGCTGGCCAGGCTCAGCCGATCTTCCAGCTGGTCCTGCGGGCAGCTCACACTAGACCCAGACGACACAGATTTGCTTCCAACCTCCTCGCCCCGCCCAACCAGTCAGACTGCCAGTCAGACTGCCAATCAATCGAAGCGGCAGCCGGCGATCATTTGGGGACACCCACAAACCATGCTCACGGCAACCGCACCATTGTCAGGCGTGTCAAAGATCACTGACACGGAAGAGGTCACCGGTTCAAATCCGGTATCGCCCTCCAGCATCATCCCTTGTCAGAGGCCCATTAGCTTAAGATCACGAACCCTCGTGCAGGTTGTGTGCAAGATCACAAACCGCGCTTTACCGAGCGGGCCCGTTGGACCGTCCTTGCCACGTAGTGGTGCCACCTGATACCACAGCGGAGCTGTGGATCGTCCCTATCCGTCCAACGCTGGACGGTGCCCACATTTGGTGCGAGTGCGCCGGGAATGTCACGGCTCCAGGGACGGGTCGGCGCACCTAGTACCTGGGAGAAGCGCTATGACAGCAACCGAGACATTCAATCTGCTGGAGCCTTACCAGATCGCCGAGGAGACGTTCGTCATTCCGTGGGCCCTGGAGGCTCCGCCAGTTGGGCACTTCCCGATGAACTCCATGGTGATTCGTGGAGCGGAACCTGTGCTCGTGGACACCGGAGCGCCAGCTGTGCGGCCCCAGTGGCTGGAAGCCGCCTGGTCAGTAGTAGTAGATCCGATCGATGTGCGGTGGGTGTTCCTCACCCATGACGACCGTGACCACTCGGGTAACCTTCTACCGATCCTCGCGGCGTGCCCAAATGCCACGCTGCTGACGACCTGGTTTTCGATCGGGCGCATGGCCGAGGAGTGGGAGACGCCGCTTAACCGGTGCCGTTTCATGAATGACGGTGACACGGTGGACGTGGGCGACCGCACGCTGGTTGCCAAGCGACCGCCGCTGTACGACAACCCGACGACGCGCGCACTGTTCGACCCGAAAACTAGCGTTTTGTGGTCAGTGGATACTTTCGCGACAAATGTGCCTGCTCCGATGCCATATATCGGCGAGCTGTCCGACAACGAATTTCGGGACGGTCAATTCTTTGGCGGTCGCCTTGTTTCACCGTGGGCGACGCTGCTGGATGGTCAGAAGTTTCAAGCTGTAGTTAATGAAACTCAACGGTTTGGCGCTGAGGTCATTGCCGGCTGCCACTCGCCGGTGCTGCGTGGCCCGCGGATCGCGGAGGCGTTCGATCTCCTCCGGCAGCTGCCCGACATTCCGGCATGGCCGGGGTTCACACAGGCCGACCTCGATAGCTGGATGGACGCCGCTGAGGGGACGGTCCCTCCCGAACAACCGCGACCGTCGGACACCTGATCCCTCCTGTGCTTGTCCGTCCCGGAGTGGGTGAATCGCAACAGAAGGCGTCCGCTTCCCGGCGGATGACGAGACCGGCGTCGGTCGCGAGTACCACAGCGCCGACTTCGCTGTGCCGGCGTGAATGTCTGCTGGGAGGTCGATGGCGACCAGGCCTTCGCGACCGGCCCCTGGGCCTGCAGACCGCGGCGGCCCGCGAGGCGGGGTGAACACCATGCCACGAGTGAGGTGACCATCGCCTGCGGCGTCCTCGTCGGGCGGAAGCCCGACGCATTCAGCGACCGGGCCAGCCGCTGCGGTGCATCTTCGCCGCCGAGCGAGCCACGCGAGCCGGCGTACCCGCTCACGAGCCGGCGAGCAGCCGGAAGCGGTCGCCCAGCCGCGCTGCGATCTGTTGCGGGAAGAGCGCGCGCACCCGGGCGGGGCCAGCTCGAACGCCAGCGGCATGCCGTCCAGCGCCCCGGCAGATTCGCAGCACCGGGGCCACGATCGCCTCACCCACGCCGAACTATCCCCTCAGCACCCAAGGTGGTCGGAAGCTAAATACCTGGGCTGGAGTCACTGAGGGACGGCTACCGATCAAGATCACTTGGCCGTCGCTGTAGGTTCAGGTCACGATTTAGTCCTGACCGTCGCTAGGGCACATTTTCAGCGAATGGCTTGGGCGACCGGACGCTGCCTCAGCAACGTCTGGATCACAGCGAGGGCAAGCGTGGCGCTCCACTCTCGGGCATCGGGCAACCCGGTTCGCTGCCGTGCGGCCCAGCGCGCCTTGCCAGCTTATTCGTACGCCTCGATCATCTGGCGCTGCGCCCTCCGCATGGTCGGGTTGATGATCGGTCAGGTCCAGCGGTGGTTGATTGGGCTGAGGGGGCGAAGGCCGAGCCCAGGTGAGGCTGGGCGGCCGGCTTTCGATCACCCACTGGACGCAGGACGTACGCGGCGACGCTGTGGTTGTTGACATTGAAGTCTCCTTGCTCGGGCGCCCACCAGAGTGCCTGGTACAACCGCCGTCGCGTAACCTCCTCAGAGCCAATCTGTTGATATCTATTTCGAGGCTGTAGCAAGACTCTCCTCGCCCTCGCCCCGGCATGGCCCGATGCTTCTCGATCGGACGGCGTGCAGGAAGACTGACACCATGCATGCTGGCCCCGCCCGCCAACCGGCATCGACGGTCGGCCAAGTCGTCGACGAGCTGCAGCAACGAATCGACGCGCTGCCCCCTGATCAGACGCATCGGCGCACCTTTATCACGACGTATCAGCGGACTACACGTGCCGTCGGGGACGCGGTGGACGCGGCCTTCTTCGAAGATCCCGATTGGGTGGTGAGCTGGGACGTCGCCTTCGCGAACCTCTTCATCGTGGCGCATGACGCTGATCAGGTGGGCGGCCACGTGCCGCGACCGTGGCGGCTCGCCTTCCAGGCCGATCCGAAGCTGCCGACCATCATCCATCTGCTCTTGGGCATGAATGCGCACATCAACTACGACCTGCCGCCAGCGACCCTTTCGGTGATCACCGACCATGATTTTGAAAACCCTGCGCTGATCGCCCGGCGTCGTCGTGATCATGAACGCATCGACCAGATCTTGGCCGGGCGGGTGGTGGCGGAGGATCACGCGATCGGCGGCGTGCGCAGCCTGCTTGATCGGATTCTTACGCCGGCGAATCGGCTGAGCTCACGCCGTTTCCTTCGCGAGGCTCGACAGAAGGTGTGGCTGAATGTTGCCGAACTGCAGCGAGCTCGACTCGAAGGAACCACCGCCTACAACGCTCGGCTGGCTGAGCTCGAGGTGCTCGCCGCTGCCAAGATCGCAGACTTGTTGCGGCCTGGTCAGGTGCTGCTCCGTCTGGCCATGACCGGTTTCGGGGTGACGTTGCCGCCGCCCTAGTACACCTAGTGTCCGTCAGACTTAGCTGGCGAGCGCAACCCAGGTCTGTCCGGGCTTGAGAGCGATCGGCTTGCCGGTTTTGTCGGTGAAGTGAAGGGATGCGGAGGCCTTCGTTCGTTTCCACCGGCCCTCGATCTTCCGCCCGTTCCGGTAGATCGTCACTGCACCCTTGCCCACCGTGTCGGACTGCACCGACAGCGCACCCCGAACATCACGGTTGCCGTCTGGATGGTTGCGAACCTTCATGATCACGACATTGTCGGCCTTGGTGATTGCATCGCTGTCTCCGTCGGCGTACCGAGATCCGTTCCAGCGCACGGTGTAGCGGCCTGAGCTGTATCCGAAGTCAAAAGTGTCGTGTCCCACGCGCACCTTGACGGTTTTGGTCGTGCTACCTGGCGGCACAGCCTCGCTGAAAGTCCAGCCAATAGAAGTGGCCTCATCCAGCTTCGTCGACTTGGCAACGTTGGCCAGGTTCACGAAGACATTGTGCGGCGCCACCCGCCGGCTGTCGCGGGTCGAGCGTGGGATTGCCACGATCGAGGCGTTGTTGATCTTGCGCTGGACCGAGGAGTTGGCGCCGGAATAGACCAATCCTGGTTTGCCGAACAGCGGCAGTAGCTGTACATCGGTGCTGCGGGCACTGCGGATCGGTCCAACCTGCTTGGGGAACCTGGAGTGGTAGACGGCGATGAGTCGGGTCTGGGCGCCCTCGACCTCTTGGATGAAGGTGATGTCAGCCTGGCTCAGGCCCACCTGGGGCCTGGCCGCTGCGATGTTCTCCACCTTGGCCGCGATCACCCCATGATCGCTCACCTCGCCGCCGGTCAGCGGGTCGGTGGCTTTCTGGGGCGTGGTGGTCGTCCTCGTCGGCGAGGGCGTCGGCGACTCAGCTGCGATAGAGCTGGTCGTGACCGGGTCGGATTCCCGACCGCTGATCACAGCCGCAAGGCCGATGCCGGCAGCGACCAGGACGGCAGCCACGGCCGCGGCGATGAGCGCGATGCGCGAGCGGCTCATGAAACAGGGGGCATGAAGGTAACCTCAGCGATCTCGCAGAGTGATAGTCCAGCCGCTTTCGCGGCATCACTAGACGGCGCCTGGCCGTCCGTGACACATCTTGAACTTCTTTCCGGAGCCGCACGGACACGGCGCGTTGCGACCCACGTTCGCGTAGGGGCTGTCGGCCTTGTCTGCGGTCTTGCCAGCTCTTTGCACTGAGCCGTCCTCGGCCGGGGCTGAGTAGCTGAGCGGGGTGCGCGAACTGGTCTGACCGGCCAAGCCCTTGGCTTTCACCTCCGGCCGGGCCGCCACGGGTTCCTCGACGAGGTCGGCCGGCTCGGATTCGTCGTCGTCGACTGGGTGCACCGTCACGCCTCGACCGTCTGGGTCGGGTCCTGACTCAACCAGATGGCGGCCGGCGCGGTCGTGACCGTTCCGGCTGCTGCCATCGCTCCGGTCGGCGCCGATCGTGACCGGGTGGCCGTCCGAGTCGGCGACAACGCCGACCAGAGGAGTTTCCTGGACCTCGACGTCGAGGTGGAAGACGTAGCCAACGACCTCTTCCATGAAGGCTTCCATCATGACGTTGAACATGTCGCCGCCCTCGCGCTGGTACTCCACCAGCGGATCGCGCTGCGCCATCGCCCGTAAGCCGATGCCCTCGCGGAGGTAGTCCATCTCGTACAGATGCTCGCGCCACTTGCGGTCCAGGACCGTCAGCAGCACCCGACGCTCCAGCTCACGCATCACGTCCGAGCCAAGGCTTTCTTCGCGATTGTCGTACGCCGCCTGGGCGTCAGCCTTGAAGTCATCGATCAACAGCTGCCGGTCGAGGTCGTCGCGCTCCTCGTACTCGGCGCCTACCAAGGACACCGGATAGAGCGTGTTCATGTTGCTCCAGAGCTGGTCCAGGTCCCAGTCCTCGGCAAATCCTTCAGTCGCTCCGATGACGTATTGCTCGACAACTGTGTCGACGGTTGCCCGCAGGCGCGACTCGACGTCAGCGCCCTCGAGCACCTTGCGGCGGTCGCCGTAGACCGCATGCCGCTGCCGGTTCATCACGTCGTCGTACTTCAGAATGTTTTTGCGGATCTCGAAGTTCTGTGCCTCGACTTGGCTCTGGGCGCTGGCAATCGAGGCAGAGACGCGCTTGTTCTCGATGGGCACGTCGTCTGGCATCTTGAGAGCCTGCAGGACCCACTCCACGATGTCGGACTTGAACAACCGCATCAGATCGTCACCTAGCGACAGGTAGAACCGGCTCTCCCCGGGATCGCCCTGGCGGCCGGAACGGCCGCGTAGCTGGTTGTCGATTCGGCGTGACTCGTGCCGCTCTGAGCCGACGACGTAGAGCCCACCAAGCTCCACGACCTCGTCGTGCTCCGTCCTGGTTTCCTCCTCAAAGTCCTCGAGGAGTTCGGGGTAGAGCCTTTCGTACTCCTCGGAGTTCTCGAGCGCGTCGATCCCGGAGTCGTGCAGCTTCTTGTCGGCGAGAAACTCAGCGTTTCCACCCAAGATGATGTCGGTCCCGCGGCCAGCCATGTTGGTGGCTACCGTCACAGCGGCCTTGGCTCCCGCCAAGGCGATGATGGCCGCCTCACGCTCGTGCTGCTTAGCGTTGAGCACCTCATGCCTGACACCAGCCCGTTTCAGCAACCCGGACAAAATTTCGGATTTGGCCACCGAGGCGGTGCCAATGAGCACCGGCTGGCCCTTCTCGTGCCGTGCGGACACATCCTCGACAATGGCATCGAACTTGGCCTCTTCGGTGCGGTAGATGAGGTCACGCTGGTCGCCGCGGATCATCGGCATATTGGTGGGGATCGGCACAACGCCGAGACCGTAGATCTTCTGGAACTCGCTGGCCTCGGTGAGCGCGGTGCCCGTCATCCCGGCGAGCTTTTCGTACATCCGGAAGTAGTTCTGCAGGGTGATCGTGGCAAGCGTCTGGTATTCGTCGCGGATCTGGACCGCTTCTTTGGCTTCGATGGCTTGGTGCAGACCCTCGTTATAGCGGCGACCGATCAAGGTGCGCCCGGTGTGCTCGTCGACAATCAGTACTTCGCCGTCGATCACCACGTAATCGCGGTCCAGCTTGAACAGTTCCTTGGCCTTGATGGCGTTGTTGAGATACGAAATGAGCGGAGTGTTCGCCGACTCGTACAGATTGCCGATGCCGAGCCAATCCTCGACGGCATCGATCCCGCCCTCATTGATCGCCACGGTCCGTTTCTTCTCGTCGACCTCGTAATGCTCATCGCGGCGCAGCCGGTTTACCAGCTTGGCGAATTCGGGATACCACTTGTGCGTGTCCTCGGCCGGGCCGGAGATGATCAATGGTGTACGGGCTTCGTCGATCAGGATCGAGTCGACCTCGTCGACAATGGCGTAGTGGTGCTCGCGCTGCACGCAGTCGTCGAGGCTGAGCGCCATGTTGTCGCGCAGATAATCGAAGCCGAACTCGTTGTTGGTGCCATAGGTGATGTCGGCGTGGTACGCCTTGCGCCGCTCCGCAGGGTCCATCTGCGAGAGGATGGCGCCGACCTCCATGCCGAGGAAGTGGTGGATTCGTCCCATCCATTCCGAGTCGCGTTTGGCAAGGTAGTCATTGACTGTGACGATGTGAACGCCGCGTCCGGTCAGAGCGTTGAGGTACGACGGCATGGTCGCGACCAGGGTCTTGCCCTCGCCGGTTTTCATCTCAGCGATGTTGCCCAGGTGCAGCGCAGCGCCACCCATGACCTGGACGTCGAAGTGCCGCTTGTCGAGGACCCGTCGGCTGGCCTCGCGTACGGTCGCGAAAGCCTCCGGAAGCAGCGACTCGAGCGACTCACCTCTTTCGAAGCGTGACCGGAAGTCCGGAGTCTGGCCACGCAGCTCCTCGTCGCTCATCGCGACGAAATCATCCTCGATCGCGTGCACCTGCTTGGCGGTGGTCGAGAGTTGCTTGAGAAGTTTGCCTTCGCCGAAGCGCAGCAGCCTATCCATCAAAGCCACGGAAACTGGCTCCCCTTACGTCGTTTTCACTTACCTGCACGGTCTGTGGCGGTGAGATGTTCCCTCATGCCGCTCGGCTTAGCGCCAGACTTCATCCATCGTAGAAGTGCCGCAGCGCGCCCCCCATCGTAGGCCAGGCCCGTTTTTGAGGTTAGCTGCTCGCGCATCGCGCTGCGTTTGATTGCTCGCTCCGCTCGCTGCGATGTTCGCTGGGTTGCCGCCGCCTTCGTCGGATCTGGCGTAACGGAAAAGCGTTGTTCTGCCATCTCCCCCTGCAGATCGGCGGCGCGAACATCGAGAATCCGACGTCGTCGTCACTCTTCGCGAACGACAGTATTGGATTTGCTCGCTCCGCTCGCGGGCGTGTTCGCTCATCGCTCCTCCGCTCTTCGGGCGCGCGATTCCCGACGCTCGCAGCCTGCGAGCTGGACCTCAGGCTGCGGCGAGGGCTCGTGCGAGGTCCCCTCGTGGCAGAATCTCCAGAGCTTCCAGGCCCAGCCATTCGGCCATGATCTTGAGCTCGGATGCGAGTTCGGTCGCGACGTCGCAGGAGTCATAACCCAGCTCGATCCAGGCGGCATTGACCCGCAGTACCCCATGTGTCCGGTCCGCTTTGAGATCAACTCGTGCCACGAACTTCTCGTCCAGCAGAAACGGATACACGTAATAGCCGTAGATGCGCTTCGGCTCCGGCACGTAAATCTCGATCCGATAGGCGAAGTCGAACAAGCGCTCCAGCCGCGCCCGCTCGAAGATCATCGAGTCGAAGGGACTCAGCAGCGCGCGACCGACGATTCGACGCGGTACCCGTGCCTCGTGCCACAGGTACCAGGGCCGGCCCTCAGATCCCTGGACCGTCACCTGGATGAGCTCGCCACTTTCCACCAAGGTCGCGATCGCCTGCCGCGTCATGACCAGTCGAGTACGGAAGTAGTCGCGCAAGCAGGACTCGCTTGCTATCCCCAGCGCTCGTGCAGCGTGCCGGACCAGACCTGTGACTGACTCCTGAGGTGTCGGAGTCGGTGTGCTGAGGACTGAAGCCGGAATGACACGCTCGGGGAGGTCATAGACCCTCTCGAATTGCGAGTTACGCCGGGCCGACGTGACCTCGCCGACATAGAACAGCCACTCCAGAACGGTCTTGACGCGGGACCAGTTCCAGCCCCAGTTGGTGCGGTCGCGTTCCTCGACAATCTCGAGGTCTCGTGCGCTGATCGGCCCGCGGGCAGCGACCTCGTCACGCACGAACGGAATCAGATCGGCGTTCTGCTGCGCGACTCGCTCCACTCCAGCCCAGATGTCGCGGAAGCCCGGCTCCATGCGGAACCGGAGCAATGGTTGCAATGAGACGTCGATCAGGCTGGCCGCATGGCCCCAGTACTCAAAGAGCCGGCGCGGGGGTCGATAAGCAGCCCGTTCCAGGAGCCCCGGATCGTACGGCCCGAGCCGCGAGAACAGCGGCATGAAGTGCGCTCGGGTCGCGACGTTGATCGAGTCGATCTGAAACTGCGCCAGCCGACTCGTCACCGCCTGCACATCACGCATCGTGACTGGCCGCTCCCGCTTGGGCACCCCAAAGCCCTGCGCAGCCAGCGCGATCCGTCTCGCCTCGGCCTTGCTCAGCCGTTCCCGTCGCACAATCAGACGCTAGTGGGGTCCTCTGACAGTGGGGAGGCGTACCGGCGGGCGTAGCAAACCTAAGATGCCTGAACCCTGCGAACGCAGACTCCTGATGACTAAGGCCGAGGGCCACGGTTGTGCCAGCCGCACCGCTGACGCCGGGAGGCGTACGGGGCCGCTACGGAAACCTAAGATGCTTGAATCCCAACCAGGCAGCGACCCACGCCGACGTACAAACTGAGGTGCACGTTTGCCTAGCGGTCCCGGACGCCTCCCGGTGTCAGCGGCCCAAGCGTGGAAACAGCCTGGCTGGCGTGGGATCAGGAGACCAGGGCGTAGGCCATGTCGAGACGGATCACGCCATAGTCGTAGGCCCTGCGGCGATACACGACACTAGGCGCCAGGTACTCAGAGTCGATGTACAGGAAGAAGTCGTGCCCGACCAGCTCCATCTCGAGCAGCGCCTGATCCAGACTCATGGGCATCGCAGGGTGGACTTTTTCGCGTACCACCATGGGACCGTCGCCGTGGACCTCTATCCCGGCGATTCTTTGCACCGAAGACCCGTTTGTCTCTGCTGCGCCGCTCTCGATCAGCGGCAGTTCAGCCGCCGCGTCATGCAGCGAGCGTGGCGAGTGCTGGCCACGATGCACCCGCTTGCGGTCGGCTGCCTTGCGTAGCTGCGCCATGAGCTTGTCCAACGCCAGATCAAAAGCCGCCGGCTTGTCCTCGGCCGCCGCCTCTGCCCGTATCACGGGGCCCTTGGTCAGAAGCGTGATCTCGATACGGCTCGCCTGATCATGTTGTCGCCTGTTCCGCTCTGCCGATACCTCTACCTCGACGCGAATCGCCCGGTCGTTGAGTTTCTCCAGTCGAGTGATCTTCTCCTCCACGTAGGAGCGGAACTCATCCGACACATTGCAATGTCGGGACTTGACGACAACATCCATGTCTACCTCCATTGAGGAGTGGGTAATTTCGAACGGCACGATCAGGCGAACATGCGCCCGGCGTTCGGTCGCGACTGTGGGCCGCGCTGCGGAAACGATCCAGAAATGCCGAAGGCACTTAACGCACCCTGATTCCGGCCTGGCCTGAGATCCCCCTGGTGCGCAAGCGCCATGTACCAGACGCTAATCCTTGTCATCTGGTATTTCTACCGCTTCCTGGGGATCCTCAATGAGTTCTCAGTCCGTGAACATTGGGCCCTCAGAGTCGTCGATCTGAGGCGACCTCGGGGGGCGTACACGTGCGGTGGCCGCCACTGTTGCTGCGCCCAGAACCGGGATTCTGGCCGCTCGGAGCACACGCGCGGCCTCGGTCAGGCTGCTCCCGGTTGTCACCAGATCGTCGACGAGCACAGCTGCGCCGGTCGCGATCGGCCTCCGCAGCCGGTAGGCGCCGGCGAGGTTCTCCTGGCGGGCGGCTGCGCGCAGGCCGGCCTGATCAGCAACCCACCGCGCCTGAGTCAGCGCCGATCGAACCGACATGGGGTAGCGCACCCGAAGCTGGCGGGCGGCAAGCCGGGCCATCGAGGCGGTGGCATCGAACCCCCTCCGACGGACCGTTCGCGCTGCTGAAGGGATTGGCACAAGGATGATCCTGCTGGCGGCGTACGGCTCGCTCGCCAGCAACACATGCACGCTTAGTGCCAGCCGCTCGGCGATGAAACTGGTTAGCGTCAGCGCTTGCCGCTCCTTGTGCGCGTTGATCACCCTGCGCAGGATCGGGTCATATACCGACGACGTCACCGTGACCGGGAATTCGTCGGGGCAAGGAACTGGAGCTGTGAAAAAGGGACGTCGGCTGGCCAGCTGCAGACGACAGCCCGGGCAGATGCCCCACCAGGGCTGCCCGCAGCCATGGCATCTGGCGCCGAGCAATAGGTCACCAGCTGCGGCCAGCCAGTGCTCAAAGCTCACACACTGAGTTTGTCGCGTCCGGACCTCAGTATCGGCTGTCGCTACGCAATCTGTGGACAGTCGTCGCAATCTAACCGGGATAGGCGATGGTGCTGACCTTACCCACGAAAGGCACCCACTGGCTGCCGTTGTCCTTCCAGGTTTGACCGCCACGGCCGATGATGATTGCGGTCTGCGTCCGGGGAAGTACTGTGACTTCCACGGCATCCCAGTTCTCGGGCTCGCCCTCCTTGGTGATCCGCGACGCATCCTGCACCACGCGGAACGGCGCGTTGGCGGTGTCGGTGTTCGCGGCTCCCACGACCATCAGCTCAGTGGCATCGAGCCATGCGACATCGACGATCCGGTTGATCGCCGGAGGGTTGCTCTGAGTGGTGTCCACGGCTTGCCAGCCGTCAACGACGATCTTGTCGGATCGTGTGATCCTCGCGAGCCCGAGCTCGGGCCCCGTCGCAGTATTTCGAACCAACGCCATCCGAGCGCCGTCGGGTGAGATCTTGAACGCCGTCACCTTCCCATCCCGCAGCACTGGTGAGACGACCTCGATCTTCTTATCGGTCTTCTTATCGGTGGTGAACATCCACATCCGCTGCTTGCCGCCCTGCTGCCCGATATCCCAGATCTCGCCATATCTGGTGAACTGTGGCCTGAGCAGCTCCTTCGCCTCTCTCAGCAGGGTGCGCGGCTGACCCGTCGCAATTGGCGCACGAAGGAGCGTCGTCTTGCTGTCGGTCGTGAGAGCGAGATCGGTGTTCGTGACCGAGACAGCTAAAGCATCGACGTCATACTCCCCGTCGCCCAACGGTCCGGACAGCGGACTGACCGTCGGGGAATCGTTGGTCGTGGTCACCAGCTTGACCGCTCCGCCGTGATCGACCGCGTACAGCTGCTCGCCCGCCACAAACGGGATCGGGTCCATGTCACGGGGAATCGCCTCAACCGAAACCACCAGGCTGTTCGGGTCGCTTCCCGGCACCCGGTACGGCTGTTGATTCACCTTGATCAAGACACCCTTGACACCACCGACCTGCCGGAGCGTGTACACGATTTGCGCGGCGAGCAAGCTGCGCTGCGGATCCGGCAGGGCAAGCACGGAGTCACTGAGCTGGACCTCGGCAATGCCGTCAGTGATCGTCACTGAGTCGACGCTCAGGCTGGTGTTCGGCGGGATTGCACTGGAAACGGCGGAATTCAGCCACGTCGATGGTCCATTGAGCAACGCCTTCATCAGGGCTGAGGCGACGTTCGCCGGGTTACTCAACGCCGGGAGGTAGATCGGGTCCGGAACCAGCGAACTTCCGTTGCCGATGAAGTAGAGATCGTAGGCCTGGTAGAAGGGTTTGAAGGAGAACTCAGCGACCATCAGCCCCGAAGGCGGGTTCTCGATCCGCCACTCACCGTTTTCTTGGCGCAATACGAACTTCCACTTCAGCCGCTGGTCGGCCGCCTTATAGGTGCGATCCGGCCTAAGCGAGCCTACGAGTACTCCCTCGAGCTCGACGGTGTTTTTGCCCATCGCGGTCACCAAACCTCGATAGATCGACGCGCCCCCCTCGGGGCTCCACTTCTCGGCAGCCATTCGGGTCAGAAACTGCTTGGCCACGGAGTAGTTCGGCTGATAATTCGAGGTCGCACGGAGGTAGCCCTCGACAATCTGCCGAGGCTCGTCGCCGGGGGTCGGGGGCGCGACTTCAACGTTCACGCAGTTCTGGCAAGGAGGTTGCTGGCCCTCCACCTTCTCTATTGGTCCCGAGCTGGGGACGCTCACGCAGCTGGCCGCACCCAGCAAGCTGGCTACCACGATGAAGATGGCCGCGAGATGACGTTGAGCGCTTTTCACGATGGGCTCACAGTTGTTTCCGCAGCGGTCGATGGTCGTGGCCCGGAGGGTGGCGACGTCAGAGCCAGGGGCGCCGGCGCCTCAAGGCCGTCGAGCCTGGCGCCGCCAGGGCCGACGAGGTCGCGCGGCACCAACGGAAGCGGTGAGGTCTCGAGGATCGCCCCTGCTTTCCGCGGCAGGGTGAGCCGGAACTGAGCGCCCATGGCCGGGCGGCCCCATGCTGTCAGCCAGCCGCCATGGAGGTTCGCGTCCTCCATGGCGATCGCCAGGCCGAGGCCAGTTCCGCCGACCGCCCGTGCCCGCGCCGCGTCGCCGCGCCAGAAACGGTGGAAGACCTGCCTGGCCTGACTGGCTTCGAACCCCACGCCATGGTCACGAACCGCGATCGCGACTGCGACGTCATCACCTTCGATCAAGATGTCGATCGGATGGCCCTCGCTGTGCTCGATCGCATTAACAAGAAGGTTGCGCAGGATTCGTTCGATTCGGCGAGTGTCAACCTCGGCCTTCGCATCACCGCTAGCGCGCACGGCGATCTCGGTGTGATTCGTCTCGGCGAGCCGAGCATTGGTCTCGACCACGCGCCGCACCAAATCGCGCAGATCGACTTCCTCGAGGTTGAGCACGGCTGCCCCCGCATCGAAGCGGGAGATCTCCAGCAGGTCGGTGAGCAGCGACTCAAAACGATCCAGCTCGGTTTGTAGCAGCTCGGCGGAGCGGGCGGCAACCGGATCAAAGTCCTCCCGAGACTCATGCAGGACCTCAGCGGCCATCCGGACGGTGGTCAAGGGCGTACGCAGCTCATGCGAGACGTCGGAGACAAATCGCTGCTGGACCGCAGAAAGTTCCTCGAGTGTGTTGATCTGTTTCTCCAGCTCGGAGGCCATGTAATTCATCGACGTCGCCATGCGGGCCAAGTCGTCTTGGCCCCGCACCTTCATCCGATCACGCAGGTTGCCCGACGCAAGGCTCTCGGCTGCCCGGCGGGCCGCGCGTACCGGAGTGACGACCTGACGGCTGACCAGCGCTGCGATGAAGGTCAGCAATAGCACCAACATCGCGCCCGTCGTCACGACTGCGTAGCGGAGGACCATCAGGGTGGCGATTTCCTGAGTGAGCGGGAACATCAGATAGATCTGATAGCGACCGGTGCCCGGGAGGGTCAGGGTCGCGCCTGCTACCAGCCCTGCCACCGAGGGCCGCATGTCGCGGTAGTTAATGTGTGTTGAGGTCATCAGCAGGTCGTTGCTCTGTTCCACTTGCTTTCGCAGCGCAAGCGGAATGCTGTTAGCGACCGCGTTGCCGGCGGTAATGATCTGGCCACGGGCGATGATGATGACCTCGAACTGCTCGGCCCGACTGGCGAAACCGGTAGCCAGGTCGAGGAGCAGCTTGTCGACATTGACTTCACCGGTGAGATCTGCCGCGTTGAGCTGCTGTTGCGCCGTGTTGACCGCCTGCCGCGCGTCGTTCTTGGCAGTCTCCTTCTTGCCGTCGATCACTCCGATTGTGGCCTGCTGCATCAGCAGAAAGCCGCCAAGGACCAGCACCAGCACCGACGCAACGAAGACAGTCAGGACCACCCGAAGCGGCAAGGACCGCCACCACCACGTGACGGGGAACCGCCACCAGCGGGATTTTAGGATTTTCAGGATGGAGACCATAAGCCGACGTTCACCTCTGGACCGCCTTCAAAGCGGGACCGGCTATCGGACCTGGGCGGTTTCGCCGGCCTTGTAGCCGATTCCGCGTACGGTCACCACGATCTCCGGATGCTCGGGATCCTTCTCGATCTTGGAACGCAGCCGCTGCACGTGGACGTTGACCAGCCGCGTGTCAGCGGCATGGCGGTAGCCCCACACCTGCTCCAGCAATACTTCGCGACTGAAGACCTGCCAAGGCCGTCGGGCCAAGGCCAGTAAGAGGTCGAACTCCAAAGGCGTGAGCTGGATCTGGACCCCATCTCGCTTCACCGAATGCCCATCAACACTGATCGAGAGATCTCCGATCCGCAAGGTCTCAACGTCGACCTCCTCAGAAGCTGGCATCCGGCGCAGCCGAGTTTTGATTCTGGCTACGAGCTCCTTTGCTTTGAAAGGTTTGGCGACGTAGTCGTCGGCTCCGGCTTCCAGCCCCTCAACCACATCGATGGTGTCGGTCTTCGCTGTCAGCATCACAATGGGCACTCCAGACTCAGCGCGAATGTCGCGACAGACATCCACACCGTCGCGCCCCGGCAGCATCAAGTCAAGCAGCACCAGGTCCGGCTTGGCCTCCTTGAATGCCGAGAACGCCTTGTCGCCATGCGCACACCAAATCGGCTCGAACCCCTCATTCCGGAGCACAATCGACAGCATCTCGGCCAGCGCCGCGTCGTCGTCAACCACCAGCACCCGGCTGTGCGGCCCTGCACTCTTGGTTGTTTCAGACACCCGTATCCCTTCCGTCAGTGCGATATGAACACCGACGTCTCGGTGAGCACACCCGCGATGACCTTCTCACTAGGCGACTCCTGCGACGTAATCCTATGCACCTGGAAAACTAGCTTCACAGCAATGACATGGTGTCGCAGCCGGCGACGTTCCGCGCTGCCTATGGCAGATTGGCTGTCAGTTGAGCTCTGGATTCTCCAGCCAAGTTGAGAAGAACGCGATTTCCCCCTGCTGACGGCGCAGCACCGTACGCCACAGTTCGAGGGGTTGGCCGCCGAACACGTCGCCATAGGCCGCTGGCACGAGGTGCCACATGCCTTCGGAGATCTCCGCCTGCAACTGGCCCGAGGCCCAACCTGCATAGCCGGCAAAGATCCGAAGGTCGCGGTAAGCGCCGGAGACGATCTCGATCGGGGTGTCGAGGTGCAGCAGACCGACGCTGTCGAACAGCGGTCGCCAGCCTGGAGGTTCCTCACCATCAGCCGCCACGCTGGCCAGGCAAATCGCGCCGTTCGGTGACACCGGCCCCCCGTGAAAGAGCAGCCGGGGCTCGGACACCGTGCCTACCCAATCCGGTAGCACCGCATCCAATGGCGTCTGGGAGATCTCGTTCAAGATCACTCCGAGGGCGCCGTCCTCGTCGGCGTCCAAAACCAACACCACGGTCTGGTTGAAGACACCGTCGGCGAGCATGATGCTTGCCACCAACAGATCCCCGGCGACTGGATCCCGCGCTGTCGGCTGGTTCATGATGCGGCAAGCCCTCGGTAAGCACTGCGGGAGCCGCGCAGCACGATCACCCGAAGCACCATCACACCGGCTGCGATACCGACCCAGTCCGCAACCACATCGAGCGGATCACCTGTCCGATGGCGGTACCACACGTGCTGGATGAGCTCACTGACAACTGCGTGGGCCGCGAAGGCGCCAACTACCACAGCCTGCATGGCGGGACTGGGCCACTGCCAGCCCAGCGGGCGGCGCAGCGCTGCCGCCAGCAAGATCAACAGCACCGGGACGGCAAATCCCGCGGCGTGTTCGAGTTTGTCGGCAAGCGGGAACCAGGGCGGCTGCGGCGGGCCGGCGACACGGTAAAGCCCCCACAGTTGCAGCGACACCGCAAGTACGGCCCCACCGGCCGCCAAGTGCCAGCCACGCCACGAGATGGACGAGACGGCTGTCACGGAGCCGATCCTCTCACGGCGCGGGCGCCCGTCGGCGCTCCGGAGCTCAGCTAGGAGCGGCGGCCTCACTCGCGACGATCGCAGCCCAGCGACCGATGTCACCTTTGCTAATGGCGACGGCCAGAAGGTCGGGAAAGAGGTCCGGTGTGCAGGCAAATGCTGGCACGCCAAGCGCACCCAGCGCCGCGGCGTGCTCGTGGTCGTAGGCCGGCGCACCCGAGTCCGACAAGGCCAGCAAAGCCACAACAGTGACACCAGCACGCAGCAGCTCGGCAATGCGCCGCAGCATCTCATCTGCGATGCCGCCCTCATAGAGATCGGAAATCAGCACCAAGATCGACTCGGTCGGCCGGGTGATCAGCTGCTCGCAGTACGCCAGCGCCCGATTGATGTCCGTGCCGCCGCCGAGTTGACAACCGAAGAGGACGTCGACTGGGTCGGAGAGCTTGTCGGTGAGATCGGCGATTTCGGTGTCAAAGGCCACCACCGAGGTCTTCACCGACCGAATAGATGCAAGAGTGGCTCCGAAGACCGCGGCGTAGACAACTGACTCCGCCATCGATCCGGACTGGTCGATTGCGACCACCACCTCCTTCACAATGGCGTTCGCGCCGCGGCCGTAGCCGACCAGTCGCTCCGGGACGATGGTGCGCTGCTCGGGAAGGTAGTGATCAAGATTGCGCCGGATGGTTGAGTTCCAATCGATGTCACGTGGTCGGGGGCGACGAGTCCGGCTTGCTCGGCTGACTGCACCTGTGACGGCGGCGCGGGTCTTGTTGGCGATCCGCCGCTCGATCTCGGCGACGACCTGGCTTACCACCACGCGTGCAGTCCGCTTCGTGGAGTCCGGCATTACGTGGCTGAGACTGACCAGGGAGCTGACCAGATGAACGTCGGGCTGGATGGAATCGAGCAGCTCCGGCTCCAGCAGCATGGACGTGAGTTGCAGCCGCTCGATGGCATCCCGCTGCATTATCTGCACCACACTGGTCGGAAAGTAGGTTCTGATGTCGCCGAGCCAACGAGCGACCCGGGGCGCGGACGAGCCGAGGCCGCCCGATCGCCGCGAGCCGATGCCCTCCTCCGCGGCCGCGTCGTAGAGCGCGGCGAGCGCGGCATCCATCCTCTGCTCCTCCCGGTTCAGGGAGGTATCCAGCTCCTCCGCGGACGCCTCACCGAGCAGCAACCGCCAACGCAACAGTCTGGTCGGGCGCTCAGCTTGTTCTGGCGCCTCAGCCATGACGCCTGCCCAGAATGAGATCGACCGTAGCCAGAGCGGGGGCTGCCAACTCGAGGTCGATCTCCTCGGAATGCCGACGATCGAGATTCTCAGCGCGAGCTGAGATCCGTTCTGCGATCGCTTGACGCTCGGCGGCGGCGAACGTGCCGAATGTACGCCGCAGGAGCGGCAACATATCGACGAACTGGGCATCGCCCAGCCGGCATACCCACTCGTCGAGCAGGCGTCGAAGCTCCGCATCGTGAATCAACAGCAGCGCGCCGTCGGCGAAGAAGCCGTCCACCCAGGCTGCCTTGTCTGCGGCCGGAACTGCAGCGGATAGGGCACGTTGCAGCCGTACGGGGACATCAGAGAGCAGGTCGGCATCGAACAGCAGCCGCACGATGCGGCCCAGCAGGAGTCCATGTACATCAGTTCGGTCGATCATTGCCGCCAGCGTTGCAAGCCAACGCGAACGCAGCTCAGGCGCTGTCGAAGGTGCCGAATCATGGGTGTCGTTCGCCGACTCAGTGAGCAAGCCGATCGCGGTATGGACGGCATCGATTCGGCGCCGCATGGTCGCGGCATTGGTCGCGTCCAGACTTGCGACCGCCTGCCGGAGACCGGCGCAAGTCCGGACCACCAGCACCTCGCTCACCTTGCGCAGCGCCCGGGTGTCGGTCTGTCGTACGTCGCCGTAGCGCTGCGCCCTTGCCAGGGCAGGCAGGGCGTCCATGAGGTGCACGACGTCCGCGTCGAGCGCGGCCTTGTCGGCCAGCGTGCCGAGCAGCCCGTTCAACGCCTGCGGTAGGTCGGCGAGCAGACAGCGTTCGACGGCTTGAGTCAGCTCGGCCAAAGAGCCTTCGTTGATGATCTTCTGCACCCGTGCCGTCGCTGCCGATTCAACGGTCGTCCCCCAGACAGACGCCTCGACGATGGCCACTGAGTACTCGGGCTCCCAACGCGACTCCCATGTCTCCCGAAACGTGCCCTGACTCTGCACACCGCTCTCTGCCGGCATGATCCACCGGAGCCCGAGCAGTCCAAGCCGATGGAAGAGCTGGGACCGGGCTTGATCGATAGGCCTGCGCAGGTCGAGATCATGAAACCGGAGTTGTGCCTCGCGCCTGACTCGCAGTGTGCGGCAGGTACGAACCAGGTCGGCTTCCAACGGGACGGTGGGCACACCGTCATTGACTGAACCGAGCGTCTGCCCGACCACGAGATGGTCCGTGACATAGCGGACGGCCAGCTCATCACCATCACACAGCACTGCTCGGGTGGCCTCGGTCACCTCTGTCAACCCGGCCAGTGGTCGGCCGCGCAGGCTCCCCAACGTCTCCGCGAGCCTGACGGCCTCGATGACGTGGGCACTCGACACCGGAAGGTCGCGGGCGCGCAAGGCTTGGGCGACCTTGGCCAGCCAACGCACGATCGGCCTGTCCGGAGCGACCCAAAGATGGTGGTACCAGCCGGGCGAGGCGACCCCGGCCCCGTAGCCGGTGGCGGAGGCGAGTCGCTGATGCGTCCACGGCACCCAGGTCAAGGTGATCTTGCGTCGAGGCATGCCACGCAGCGTGCGCACGTCGCCGACCGCGGGTGGCAGCGGCCAACGCAGCACGGGCGCGTGCCAGGCGCCGCAGACGACGGCCACGCGTTCCCGACCGCGCTTCAGGGCCGCCCGGATCTGCTGGCGCATGTACGCCTCCCGCCGAGCTTCACGCTTCGCATCGCGGCCGTCTTGGTCCATGATCATCCGCAGTTCAGCCATTGCATCAGTGATCAGGGGGAACGGCGAGGAGGAATCCAGCCGTGACTCCACAAGGTCATCCCACCACCGCTCGGGATCGTCGTAGCCTGCCGCCTGCGCCAGCACAGCCAACGGATCATGCTGTTCAAGCAAGTGTGCTGGGAACGTCTCGTCTGGCACATCAGCTGCCTGCACAAGATCATCATCATCTTGTAGCTGGCCGCGCGGCCACCGCGCAAGCACCGCGGATGCGGGAAGGTCGCAGAAAGCCACCTCGATGTCACGCTGCAGCGCGTAGACCATGGCTTGCCACTCGGGAGAGAAGATCGCATACGGCCAGAACGCCGCGGTCTGCGGATGATCCGGGGCGTACCCGAGCAGGGCGAGTGGCGGCGTCATTTCATCGGCCAGAACCCAATGGAGCAAGGGATCGGCGTCCGCAGGGCCTTCGATGAGCACGACGTCCGGCTGATAGTCCGCCAGCGCCGCGACCAATGAGCGGGCCGAACCGGGCCCGTGGTGCCGGATGCCGAACACCTCGACCGGCGGCCGTTCCGCGGCAGCCGCCTCCGATCCGTGGTCGATGACATGATCGTCAACCGCTGGAGGCGACAGCGTTGACGTCACGAGACCTCGCGGCAGGCCGTATAGAACTCCGACCAGCCGTCCCGCTCACGGGCGACCACTTCGAGGTACTCGCTCCACGCAATCCGATCGGCGATCGGGTCCCTGATCACTGCACCCACGATGCTGCCGGCGACGTCGGCCGGCCTGAGCTGACCATCACCAAAATGGGCCGACAAAGCAATCCCACTGGTGATCACTGAGATCGCCTCCGCCGTCGAGAGCGAGCCGGACGGCGACTTGAGCTTGGTGCGGCCGTCTGCAGTGACGCCTGAACGCAGTTCACGAAACACCGTCACCACCCGGCGGATCTCGTCGATCGCCGCCGGAACCTCGGGCAGTTCCAGCGAGGACGAGAGATCGGCAACCCGCGTGGTGACGATGTTCACTTCGTCGTCCTCAGTGTCCGGCAGCGGCATGATGACGGTGTTGAAACGTCGACGAAGCGCTGAGGACAGCTCGTTGATTCCCTTGTCTCGGTCGTTGGCAGTCGCGATCACATTGAATCCACGCAAGGCCTGGGTTTCTTGGCCCAGCTCCGGAATCGGCAGGGTCTTCTCCGACAAGATCATGATCAGCGCGTCCTGCACTTCTGCAGGGATCCGGGTGAGCTCCTCAATCCGGGCGATGGAGCCGCGCTCCATGGCCACCATCACTGGGGAGGGCACCAGCGCCTGCGGGCTCGGGCCTTCCGCGAGCAGCCGGGCATAGTTCCAGCCGTATCTGATGGCCTCTTCCGCGGTGCCGGAGGTGCCCTGAATCATCAAGGTCGAGTCGTCGGAGATCGCGGCGGCCAGGTGCTCCGACACCCAGGACTTGGCCGTACCCGGCACGCCGAGCAGGAGCAGCGCGCGATCGGTTGCGAGGGTGGCCACCGCCACCTCGATCAGCCGGCGGGAGCCGACGTACTTCGGTGAGATTACGGTGCCGTCGGGCAGAGCGCCGCCCATCAGATACGTCACAACGGCCCAGGGCGAAAGCCGCCAATGCGGTGGCCGCGGCCGGTCGTCCACAGCCCGCAACGCAGCCAGCTCCGCCTGATACGCCTGCTCTGCATGCGGCCGGAGCGGTTGGCCGGCCGCCTCGAACGGATCGCTCACCGGATCTCCTTGTAATTGCTGTTCGCGATCATGGGACATCACCACGGCGGTATCTCCAGGCGTTCGAGCAGGATCGGCGCGCCGGAGAAGGCGCTGCTCATCTCCAGACGGAGCCACACTGTTCGCTCCAACGTGAGAAGAGCCTCCCGTACAGACCGCTGTTCGGCAGCAGTGAGCGGCTCGTCCCGTGCTGTGATCTGCTGCACTGCTGCTCGCAGTAGCTCGTAATGCTGTAGCGGCAAGTGCGCTCCGACTACCGTCGCGTAGCGCGTCCCACGACGCAGCTGACTGCTGCCAATGATCTCGAGGACGGTCCGGCTGAGTTCGAGCGACCATGGCGCGGCGGCACGCATGATCAGCTCCGGATCCGCACGCACGGCATCCTCGGTGATCTCAGCGTCGGTGACATCCGGCTCCGGCCGACCGTCTTGCGCTGGCGACCGCAGGCTCTGTGCAAGCCGAGTCCATTGCGGATTCTGCTCAACGAACCAGACGCCGCGCTCACCAAGTGTCCGAGCGAGCAACGTCCGATCCAAGGCGGTGCTCCGGGCCGCAACGAGTGCGAGCGGCGTCCAGTAGGCAGCGGACGCAAGCTGGCCGTGCTGGGCGGCAGCGACCAACCACAGATTGAGGAGGTCTGCCTGTGGTGGGGACAGCAATCGGTCCAGGATCTCGTGCGCCGCTCGATTTGCCACCGGCTCCCAGTTCGGCGGCGCGATCGCACCCGGTTGGCAGGACGGGAGGAAACCACCAGCGCGTCTGAGCGCACGATGCCGGGCTGCAAGCGACAGCACCGCGTGAGCGGGATCGGTGACTTGATCAAGATCGACGCCCCAGCTCACTGGCAGCTCGTCGGGTACGGGTCGCCGGTCAGTGCCGATGAGCCCTGTCGTCACGATTTCTTCCCACACCGCCACGAGTCAAGCCGCCCGTGCCACAACGGCAGTACTGAATGGTTCGGTCGCATTCGTCCCGAGCAGGCTCAGCGGCCGGAACCCGCGGGGGCTCCACTCTCCGAAGACCTCGATCGGCCCGCCGCCGGAACGAGCGAGCAAGGGCCAGGGCTCCTCAGCGAGATCGATGATCTTGCAGCACTCGCCGCTCACGGCCCGCATATGCCATGGCCCAGGACTCGGTACGGGAGCTGCATTGATCAGTGCCGGCATCCGAGCAGCCCACGGATCGGCCGCGACAAGCCGGCCAAAACGAGCACGTACGTCGGCAAACGACTCGGCCGGTGGCATGGTCGCGCCGGCCGTCGCGCTGGTCTGCTCACCGACCAATGCGCGGAATTGTCCGGAGCCTGGGTAGAAGTGCACCCGAGCGTGGAGCAGGCGGCCAGCCACTACCGTGTCATCGAGTGGGCCGCCCGGGGGTGCGAAGCTCATGATCACCGCCCAGCGACCCGAGGCAGCGCCGTAGAGCCAGACCCGCCGGGTGTCGAGCCGGTACTCGGCCGTGTCGACCAGGCCAACGGCAAACCAGTGGTCGACAAGGCCAGGCTGGGCGAGAACCTCCGACTTGCTGACCGAGTACCCAATGCGAGCGCGCACGGTCGCCGCAAGATCAGCAGGCAACTCGTCGAGCCGCCGATGCGCCTGAACGAGCAGGTGCAGGGCGCCCAGTTGTTCGATTACCCGGCTCGGCCAGCCGACGCTGCCAAACTCGGCCGGGATGGACCGCAACATGCCGGCGACACCTGGGGCCTGCGCATCCACCAAACGTGCGGCCATCTTGTCGAAGTGGGCATAGCCCGCTCTTTCCAGACCAGCAATGCCGCCGCGTATCTGGTCACAGAGCCACTGGTCCAGCTCGTCGAGCCCGGCGGCCACCCGCTCGGCACGCGCAGCAGCACGCTTGGCCGCGGCTGCAGGATCGGCCAGCTCCCCTGGCTGCCGCCCGGCATTCGCTGACTCCGGTTGTGCTTCTCGAACCGCCCGTGCGCTTAACCAGGCCGCCGCGAAAGGCGGCGGCTCGCCAGCCGGCACCAGGCCATCACTCCACTGAAGGAGGAGCGCAAGCGCGTGCTTGCATGGGAATTTTCGGCTCGGGCAGCTGCACGCGTACGCCGGGGACGAATCCAGATCGACAACGGTCTGGTAGAGACGACCACCGCCGCCAGCGCAGGATCCCCAGAGGACCTTGGAATCCGTACCGACGTCGAGCCACGTTCGAGTTTCGGCGAGCGCGCCGGCCGCCTCGACCGAGGCACGGTCAGGGGCTAGCAAAAGGATCCGTTCCCGCGGCCACACCTCCATGGCGAACACAGTAGTTGTCGTTGCTGACAGCGATCCTGGTCATTCTCAGCTCATGTTGTGGTGCAGGTAAACGGGCTGGCGGAAGCCCATGACAGCCTCGATCATGCGGGCCGCCGCCACCGTGGCGGCGATGTCGTGCATCCGCAAGATACGGGCACCGTTGAGTACACAGATTGTCGCGGCGGCAACCGAGGGAGGCATTCGGTCTGACAGAGGCAAACCTGTCGCCTCGCCGACGAAGTCTTTGTTCGAGACAGCCGCCAGCATCGGCAGGCCGAGATCGGCAACCTCAGCCAGGCGACGCGTCAGCTCAAGAGTGTGCAGCGTGTTCTTGTTGAGGTCATGGCCCGGATCGATCACGATCCGGCTTTCCGGCACTCCATGATCAACGGCCAGCTGTACGCGCTCGGCGAGGAAGGCCTTGATCTCAGTCACGACGTCGCTGTATTGCGGGCGATGGAGATGCTGCCGCGGCAGCGCGAGGCTGTGGGTAATCACCACTGATGCGCCCTGTTCCGCCACGACATCAGCCAGCTCAGGATCGTGCAGCCCTGTGGTGTCGTTGATCACCGCTGCGCCCGCGGCGAGGCAGCGGCTGGCGACCTCCGGACGGAACGTGTCGACCGAAATGACGATGTTGCTGGCCTCTGCCACCCGCTGGACAACCGGCACAACGCGATCGATCTCCTCGGCCACGGTGACCTCCGGTGTGTCAGGTGAAAATGGGACGCCACCGATGTCGATCCAATCCGCGCCGGCCTCGCTGGCAGCCAGTGCGGCCGCCACGGCATGATCCAGCGCAAACGTCCGGCCATCGTCAAAGAAGGAATCGGGCGTCCGATTCACGACTCCCATCACGACGATCTGGCGGTCGAAGTCGAATTTTCTTCGGCCGATCGTCCGAGCCGGGTCCCGCAGATGCGGCAGGTAGGTCACGCGCCAAGTCTCAGACACCACGCAACCGGTTTGTGGCCGAGGCCGCCAAGTAGCCATCCGCCGGGGCCCATCAGTGGCCGCGCGGCGTTGATCGTTGCGCTCGTCGGCCGCGCGCGAGAGAGTCGGTGCTGAGCCGAGACAGCACGAGCGTGAGGGACAGTGAACCTAAGGAACGCCACCGGATCGGAGCAGGCAAGAGCGGAACCTTCTCCCCTGTCGTTCGGGTCTGCATGGCGACGAGCCCGCCTCACCGTGGAAGAACGGGTCGCGCGCGGGCGGTCCGCCCGCCAACAGGCTCCGCGGTCTAGCCACAGGCGATTTGAGCCCGCGGCGGACCGGCCCGACCCGATTTCGCTACTCGAGGAGCAGGCGGAGGGCCGGGTCCGGGATCTCGTGCCGATCCGCTACGGACGCATGTTGGTCTCGCCCTTCACCTTCTACCGTGGCGCCGCCACCATCATGGCCGCCGACCTCGCGCCGACCCCCCGTTCGGGCGTGACGGTCCAACTCTGCGGCGACGCCCACTTGTCGAACTTCGGGCTGTTCGGCACGCCGGAGCGCAGGATGCTGTTCGACATCAATGACTTCGACGAGACGCTCCCCGGCCCGTGGGAGTGGGACGTGAAGCGACTGGCAGCCAGCTTCGAGGTGCACGGCCGAGACCGCGGCTTCGCGCCCGCCGACCGGCGCGCCATTGTGCTAGCCGGCGTCCGCGAGTATCGGAGACGCATGCGTCGGGCCGCGAAACAGCGAACCTTGGACTCCTGGTACGACCACCTCGAAGCCGGGCAGCTCATTGATCGAGTTCGGCAGGAAGCGCGCGAGGGCAGTCTGACTGCGAGGGAGGCCCGCGCAGCGGAAGGCCTGATCGCGAAGGCACGAACCCGCGACAGCGTTCGGGTGTTTGCAAAGCGAGCCGGTCAAGTCGACGGGGAGCTACAGATCCTGGCGGACCCGCCGCTCATCGTTCCGATCGACGACATGGTCGTTCCGGACCCGGAGTTGGAAAGCCCCGAGGCGGTGATCAAGAAATTGATCTGGTCGTACCGGCGAACGCTCGGCCACGAACACCATCCTCTTGAGGAATTCCGCTATGTCCACGCGGCGTCCAAGGTGGTCGGCGTCGGGAGCGTCGGAACCCGCTGCTACGTGGTGCTGATGGCGGGCCGCGACCGGAGCGATCCCCTGTTCCTGCAGGTGAAAGAGGCGCAAGCCTCGGTACTGGAGCGATTCTTGGGCGCGAGCGAGCACAGACATCATGGCCAGCGCGTTGTCGTGGGCCAGAAGCTGATGCAGGCAGCCAGCGACATCTTCCTCGGTTGGGTCCGTGTCAGGGATCCCGATGGACATACGCATGACTATTACGTGCGGCAGCTCCACGACTGGAAGGGAGGTGCTGACGTGGAGAGGTTGCGGGTAACGGGCACCACCTTGTACGCCCGGCTCTGTGGGGCGACTCTCGCCCGCGCGCACGCGCGTTGGGGCGACCGCATCGCAATCGCGTCGTACCTGGGCAAGGGGGACATCTTTGATCGTGCGATCGCGGACTTCTCGACCGTTTACGCCGACCAGAACGAACGTGACTTCAATGCCTTTGTCAATGCGGTGAAATCGGGACGACTCGTGGCACAGACGGGCGTGTAGCTCGAGCGCTGTAGCAGTCCACCGCATCGCCTGTTGGGAACGTTCAAGTCAGGCAACAATGAGTGGAGGTGGCGGGAATCGAACCCGCGTCCTTGAGCGACGAACCAGGTCTTCTCCGGGCGCAGCTGGCTTAGCGTTCTCTCGGCTCCTGCACTCGCACCAGCACGTTGCAGACAAGCCCAGCCTCAGTTCGTTTCCCTGCTAAGCCCTGAGACGACTCTCAGCAGGTAAGCCTCCTCGATGAGGCCAGGGTCCGGGGCGGAGGCCCACCCGGTCTGACCCTTCGATCACTGTTTAGGCAGCGAGAGCGAAGTTGCGCTGAGTTTGATTCTCGGCACTTATTTGTTCCCAAGGGACATTTACGAGTTGACCTTGGCTTCTCGGCCCGCTTCTCCTGGAACTATCGACCCAAGTCGAAACCGATCACCCCCTGTTGAGTTGTGCTTGGCGATCACCCCGTACGGCTGGGATGGACCGTGACCCCACAAAGTCTATCCACCGTGTAATGCGTCGGCAGCTCAATTGATTCCGTACGAACGCGCGAAAAGGCGCCGGACCCGGCGGGATCCGGCGCCAATGTTCCGCGCCTACTTCTCCGACAGCACCTCAAGCTTGATCACGCTCTTGACCGGGTTCCTCCAATCCTCCCCCTGCAGAGCCTTGGCGCCGCCGACGATGGTGAGGACCAGCCAGCCGAGACCCATGAATGGCAGCAACCATCCGAAGAGGTCAAGGCCCGTTACACCGCCCAATATGGCGACCAGCACGAACGCGATCGAGGAGATCAACTGGAAGTTGAACGACTTGGCCGCTTCCTCGCGTGCGTACGTCCCGGGTGTCGACAGCGCGTAGACCAGACCTGGGCCGAAGAGCCAAAGGAAGAACACCGAAAAGTGCGCCACTGCGGCTACGCCGCGACCGGCCTGTTGGCGAGTCTCCGGCCGTACCAGTGGTTGGTAGGCGGGGTGGACACCAAGCGCCCGCGACGGGGTCGGGATTTGGACCAGGCCGTAGAAGGCTTCGTTGAGCTCTTTGCGGGTGACCGCGGTCAGGACCTGCCCGATCCGCTGATCGAACTCCGATTCACCGATCCGGCCGTCGGCGTACGCCTCCTTGAGCCACGATTCGGCGCGGTCACGCTGCTCGGGTGTGACCTGCATTTTGAGACTGGGGTGCTCGTAAATCGCGTTCATACTGACCAGCATCGTTTGGCTGCTCGTCGTACACCATCGGGCACTCCCCCGGACCTACCCCGATGAGGCCCACGAGCGGTCACATCAGTTGGCACATCACCAGCTGCCGCTGCCACCTCCTCCGCCGCCACCGCCGGAGAAGCCACCGCCACCGAAGGAGCTGCCACCGCCGAACCCAGTGCCTCCGGCGCCAGACGAGGAGGCGACCGGCGTTGCCGCCGATGTAAGACTGCTGGTGAGAAACAAAGTGTTAAAGGCCGCCATCTGGTAGTTGCCGATATACCAATACGGGGTCTCGTTCGGCAGCCGGCCCATCGCCACCAGGTCGCCGCAGATCTTCGCCCAGCGATCGGCCAGCTCGAAGATGATCGCCCAAGGCAGATACTTCGAGAAGATGTCCTCGCCCTCCTCGAACTTGAGCTGGTCGGCTTCAGCGGTTGCGAGGTATGTCCGAAAGCCCTCGACTTGATCACACATCGCGCGGCCTTCGGCCGTGCGCTGCCCTCGCTTGAGCTTCGCCCGGATCACGGCGAGGGTGATGACGATTGGCAGCAATGGAATCAAGAGCAGCAGCAGCCAGAATCCGACCGCGAAGGACGCGAAGATTCCGATGGCGATGAGCCCGAAGCCGAAGCCGCTCGTCGCTGCAGCGGATGGCACCTTGCGGAACCAGCCGCGAGAGGCCACCTGGTTCCGAACGGAATCCCGCATCTGCTCGTGCGCGCTAGCCATGCTGCCGGGCGCGGAAAGATCTTTTACTGCTCCCGTGGGCTCACCCTCAAACAGCGCGGTAAGCAGCACCATCTCGTGCGGGGCGGCAGCCTTGTTCGGGTCGACCAGTGTGACCTGGAAGTCGTCCTTGGCATAGCTCTGCACGGTCAGGGCGCCCCGAACCGCGAGGTCGATGATGGTGGCTGCCGTCTCGCGTGAATCGACTTGGCCATCGATGAGCAAGCCGGCCTCTGCTACTGGGATGGGCGGCGGGTAGAACGCCACCGGGATAGGGATGTCGGGATCGTTGGGCACGACGCGGGCTTCCTGGCCGGCGAGCGGAACCGTTCCCGGCGCTAGGTCCGCGTAGCGTTGATCGCGGCCATTCTTACGCCACCACACCATGCCGACGATCGGCGCGCCCACCGTGATCAGGAGCGTGACGGCAGCCAATGAGATTGCACCGACCCTTTCGGCAGGTGAGAGCTTGGAGCCGTTCGGCTCCATGTGGGGCTTGTTGTCTGCCACCAGGCCCGGCGCGATCTTGACGCCGATACTCACGCTGTCCCCCGGTGCGACATTGGTCTGGCCGAATGTGGCCTCGCCCCCCTTGGTAAACTTCTTGGTTTGGCAGGGAGTGGTGCTTCTCGGCGGCCCTGCGAAACACGTGGCGTCTTGAACGCCACCAGGCACAGTGGTCGTGATCTTCAGGTCCTTGATCAGCGGGTTGCCGAATCCCGGGCCATCCCAGAAGAACTCGTCGTAGCCGTTGAATGAGCGCATCGCACCGGTGACGTCATAGCTGATCACATAGGTTGCGGTAGGTGCTGAGATGGTTTGGTTGGGATCGCCAATCCGAACGTTCAGCTCCTCCTCGCGACCTCCCTGCGACTCGGTGGTCTTGGAACTGAACTGGGTTGCGACGTAGTCATCCGGACTCGTCACGTTGATGTTGCTGATCCCGTAGACGAAATCCTGGTCACTGTCGGGATCAGGCTCCCGAATGACGAGGTCCCGTTGGATGCCGTGGCGGCCAGAGTTGCTGCCGAAACGCCAGGTGATGGTTTCCTTCACCTTGAGAACCCCGCTCGGCTGCATGTCGTAGTTGATGGTGAAGGAATCGATCTGATCGTCGGCCGCGTACGCCGGTGTCGGGGCGAGCAGAGCCCAAGCCAGAGCGGTCAGCACCATCAGGAGGAACGCGGCTACGGCCCGAGCGAATCGGCCAGAAAGCTGCCAGGCGCCCTCGCCAGCAGACGTGCGGAATTGCACCATTGGTTCATTGTCCCCGATTGCGGGCGGCCATGGCCCGATCGGCCTCGCGCCTTGATTCCCGGGCTGCGATGGTCTGGCGCTTGTCGTATTCGCGTTTGCCGCTGGCGAGGGCAATCTCGACTTTTGCGTACCCGTCGGAGAAGTACATCGACAACGGCACCAAGGTGGTGCCAGAGTTGGCCAGCTCACGTTCGATCTTGGTGATCTCGCGACGGTTCAACAACAGCTTGCGGGTACGACGGGCGTTGTGGTTGGTCCAGGTTCCGTGGGTGTACTCGGGGATGTGCGCTGCCCGCAGCCAAACCTCGCCCTCGTCCACGGTGGCGTAGGCATCGGTCAGATTGGCTCGCCCCTCGCGTAGCGACTTCACCTCGGTACCGCTGAGTACGATCCCGGCCTCGTAGGTGTCGTGGATGTGGTAGTCGTACCGGGCCTTGCGGTTCTGGGCGATCAGCTTGCGACCCTTTTCCTTCGCCATGGTCCTATCCTCCCCTTTGATCGCCTGCGGCTGGCTAGTCCGCCGAGTCTGGGAGCTGTGTCAGAACCAGGTCATCGGGTTCCGGAGCCGGCCGTTCAGCCAGACCATCAGGTGAAGGTGGCAGCCGGTGGAGAATCCGGTACTTCCCACGTAGCCAATAACCTGACCCCTCTGGACACGTTGACCCACGCGAACGATGTAGCGGCTGGCATGGTTGTATCCCGTGGTCACATACCTGCCGCCGAGGTAGCCGTGGTCGATCATCAACCGGTTGCCATAGCCGGCGTTGTAGTAGCGCTCCGCAACCCGACCGGCCCGAGGAGCCCGGATCGGCGTGCCGCACCCGGCGCCGAAGTCGGTGCCATCATGCAGCTTCCAGTAGTGCAGCACCGGGTGGAAGCGCATGCCGAATGGTGAGGTGATGTGAGCCGCCACGGGGAAGGAGAAGCCGTGGCCGGCGCTCGACATCGTGGAGTGATGGGTTGACCGTCGAGGATGACTAGAGCGGTGATTGTGCTTCGCCGTCGACCGTGACCGCTGCGCAGCCTTCCGCTCGGCCGCTCGCTTGCGCTCCGCTGCTGCCTTTGCGATCCGCGCAGCGATGCGCCGCTCCACCGATGCCCGCTCTTTGACCAGTTCGGAATAGCGCGCCTTGTCTTGGGCCACGTCGGTTGCGGCAGCATCTTCAGCCGTCTTTCGCTGCCCCAGCAGCCGCGCAACTGTCGCTTCCTGCGCTGCGGCGCGAGCCTCGAGCCCTTTCTTGATTTTGAGATTGGCAGCAGCTTCGCTGCGAGCTGCGGCGACCTTGGCTTCCTGTTCGGCCTGCCGGGCGCGCGCAGCATTCAGCTGGCGCTGCAAGAAAGTCAGCCGATCGATCTCAGCCTGCGCCGTGTCGAAGAGAGTGGTCGACCACTGAAGACGCGTCTGCAAGTCCTCAGTGGAATCGGGATCGACAAGCAACGCGATCGGCAGCAGGTTGGTCTGCTTTTGATACTGATCACGGACTACCTGCCCGGCTTTCGCTTGCTGGGCCTCCAATCGAGCCTGTCCGGCCACCACGGCAGCGACTGCGACGGCCAAGTCAGCCCGGGCCTGCTGCAACTTGGCCGCCATCTGGGCGTCCTTGGTCTGGGCCACTCTGAGTTCCTGGCGGGTGGTCGTCAGCCGCGCAGTAGCCACATCCAGCTTGTTCTGGGCCTTGTCGACCGCAACTACCGCCGCACTGAGTGTCTTGGCGGATTCATTGAGATCGCTCTTGGTCTTGGCGATCTGCTCCTTGACCTTGGCACGTTGCGTCGTGAGCTCGTCGGCGTAGGCGTGCGGCCCGAGCAAGGCGAGCGAGAGCGCCGACGCGACTGCGATGACGACAGCTGCCCGCAGCATGCGCGTACGCGCGGCGTACACCGCTGACAGGTATGCAGTTATGCCCTTGGACGCAGACGGCTTGGCAAGGAGTCCATGACTCCTTGCCAGCCTGGCGAAGCGACCACCAACCTTAGGTGCTTCGCTGTCGTCCGGAACGTCCTGACGGACGTAGGGAAGATCCGGAGCCACAGCTTTCCCCAATCCAATGTTTGGTTGTAACGGCCCACCTCCGACCGATGGATTTGCTCCAATCGATCGGAGACAGTGTCTAAGCACAGAGTTCGGAACAGTGAGCCGCTCCGCGTGCTGTCACCGGTCGGCGACCACATGCGGCCTCGGCATGATAGGCAGGTCGCCACGCACGCTGGCAATCACCGAAACGCCCGAGTCGGCAATTCGTCATAGATCAGATATGAAGTCTCACGTGATACTTAAGTTATTTGAGTAGATTCGTGATGTTTCTGTGACGAATGTGAAGTCGGGCGCATCTGTCGTCAGGGCTGGAATGGGCAACACTGATGCACATCAAAGATTTCAAACCGGGCATCGCGGCCCTAGCCGAGGAGTCAAGAACGCCGCACCGGTCGGAAATTTGGGTCCCGGCGCTGGTTGAGCTGTCAAGAACTGCGCACGGGTCAGATATTCGAGGCTGCCACCAGGTAGTCAGACGCGGAGATATCGCCTGGTCGTCACCATGGTCGGGATTACGGCAAGCACCAGTCCGACCACCGCGACGCCGAGCATGGCGATTGCAGTCTGCTGCCACCCGATCCAGGCTATGAATCGGATCGAGTTGCGGGCTCCTCGGATGATCCAGAAGTAGACCCCGGCTGCCATGGTCACGCAGGCGAGGGCCACGCCGATCAGCGCCGAGATCGCCGCTCCCAGCAAGAACGGCATGGTGATGTAGAAGTTGCTTGCGCCGACCAAGCGCATGATGCCAATTTCCCGGCGCCGAGCGAAGGTCGCCAATCGGATCGTGTTGCCAATCTGCAAGGCCGAGGCGAGCAGCAGCAGCGCGGACGCTCCAGCGGTGGACCACTGGAGCACGTTGAGAGCTCGGAAGAAGGGATCCAGCAGCTGATGCAGATCCTGCACCTTCTGGACACCCTTGAGTCCGACCACCGAGCTCACCACACCCTGGTACTCCTCGGGATTCTTGAGCTTGACGCGGAAGGACTCCTGCATCTGGTCGACGGCCAGCGAGTCCTGGATCGGGCTGCCCTCGTACGCTCTCTGGAACTCCGCGTACGCCTCTTGCTTGGTCTCGAAGTAGATTCCGCCCGGCGCAACCTCGGGATTGGCCTCTAGCGTTCGACGGATCTCGTCCTTCTGCCCCTGGGTGACCTCCTGACCTGGGTCACACTGGTCGCCGCGCGTGTCCTTGGCGCACAGGAAGATGGAAATCTCGATCTTGTCGTACCACCGGCCCTTCATGAGGTCGACCTGTTGGCTCGCCAGCAGTCCGGCGCCGAACAACGACAGCGACACCCACATGGTCATGATGACCGCCAGGGTCATGGTGAGGTTCTGTCGAAGCCCGGCGCGGGTTTCAGACAAGATGTGGCGGAAACGCATCAAATATCCCCAATAACTCGGCTGATACCGGTCGTGAGCTCGCCCGGGGCGCTACGACTGTGTTCAGGCACGTTGTTCAGCTGCTTCGGACTCACTGGTAGCCGTACACGCCTCTGCTTTGGTCTCGGACGACTCCCCCGTCGTCGAGTTCAATCACCCGCTTGCGCATCTGGTCGACGATGGTCGAGTCGTGCGTCGCCATCAGAACCGTTGTGTCGGCGCGGTTGATCCGATCGAGCAGCTTCATGATGCCGACACTGGTGGCAGGGTCGAGGTTCCCCGTCGGCTCATCTGCGATCAGGATCATCGGTCGGTTGACGAACGCGCGCGCGATTGCGACGCGCTGCTGCTCGCCACCAGACAGCTCCTCGGGCAGCCGCTCGCCCTTGCCACCCAGCCCCACGAGCTCAAGCACCTCCGGGACCACCCGTTTGATGGTCGAGGCAGGCTTGCCGATGACCTGCAGCGCGAACGCAACATTGTCGGTCACGGTCTTGTTCGGGAGCAGCCTGAAATCCTGGAAGACGGTGCCGATCTGGCGGCGCATCGCTGGGATTTTCCAGCTGTGCAGCTTGTTGAGCTCACGGCCAGCGACGAACACCTTGCCCTTGCTCGGCCGCTGCTCGCGCAAGATCAGTCTGAGGAACGTCGACTTGCCGGAACCTGAGGCCCCAACCAAGAAAACGAACTCCCCCTTGTCGATGTCAACATTGATGTTGTCGAGCGCTGCGCGGCGCTGACCATCGTAGGTTTTCGTTACGTTCTCAAACCGAATCACGGTGTCTTGCTTCCCCCGAGATAGACAGCTCCGACGCCTTGCGGACGTCAGACGGCCAGCACGAGTCTAAGTGAGGCGCCGATGATTGGCACCGGTCACCGGCCCGAGCCCGTCATTCGATACGCGCGCAGCCCCCAAGACTCAACGTGCTGCGACCTCCCGCGTCCTGCGCCAGCGGATACCGGACTCAATGAAGCCGTCGATGTCGCCGTCGAATACCGCGTCCGGCGAGGAGACCTCGTACTCGGTCCGCAAGTCCTTCACCATCTGGTAGGGGTGCAGCACGTAGGACCGCATCTGGGAGCCCCAGCTGTTGCCACCGTCACCCTTGAGCGCATTGAGCTCTGCCTCGCGTTCCTGTCTCGCCCGCTCCAAGAGCCGCGACTGCAAGACCCGAAGCGCGGCCGCCTTGTTCTGCAGCTGGGACTTCTCGTTCTGGCATGAAACCACGATGCCGGTCGGTAGATGGGTGATGCGTACAGCGGAATCGGTGGTGTTGACGCTTTGCCCACCAGGTCCTGAGGAGCGGAACACGTCAATGCGCAGATCGGCTTCGGGAACGTTAATGTGATCGGCTGCCTCGGTCACCGGCAGCACTTCGACGCCCGCGAATGAGGTCTGGCGGCGCCCCTGGTTGTCGAATGGCGAGATTCGGACCAGCCGATGCGTGCCCTGCTCTGAGGACAGTGTTCCGTACGCGAAGGGCGCCTTTACCTGGAATGTAGCGGACTTGATGCCCGCTTCCTCAGCGTATGAGGTGTCATAGACCTCGGTTGAGAAGCGATGGCGTTCGGCCCAGCGCAAGTACATCCGCAGCAGCATGGCGGCGAAGTCGGCCGCGTCGACGCCGCCGGCTTCGGACCGGATTGTGATGAGCGCCTCGCGCTCGTCGTACTCACCAGACAGCAGCGTGCGTACTTCAAGGATCTCGACCGCCTTCTGCAGCGAGGCGAGCACATCTGCTGACTCGGCAAGGCTGGCTTGATCTCCCTCTTCCTGCCCGAGCTGCACGAGCACGCCAAGATCGTCCAGCTGAGCTCGCAGACCAACCAGTCGATCCACTTCGGTCTGCAAAGCCGACAGCCGCGATGTCACCCGCTGTGCATTGTCTGGGTCGTCCCACAGATCGGGAGCTGCCACCTGCTGCTCCAACTCGGCGATCTCGGCACGCTTGCGATCGGGATCGACGACGGCCTCAATCGAGCTCAGTGCCTTATCAAGGTCAGCGAGCGCAACGGAGAAGTCGGATCCGGCCACAATGATCCACTCTACTTGGCGAGGTCAGGAGTCATCCGCGCTGCGCAGCTCCTCGATGCGGACGAACCGCTCCTCGCCGATCGCACGGCGCGGCGGCCAGTCGCTGACCCAGATAATCACGAACGCGGCAAGGGAGCAGGCCAGCGCAACAACGGGGCCAAGCACGAACAGCCACACGACGACACACCCGAGGAGATCCAGCAGGAGCACGGCGAGGGCACCGCGCCGACTGAGCTGACCATGGCGGCCCCGCCATGCCGCGTACGCGATCCACGGCAGCATGGCCGACAGGATCGCCGCCCAGGCGAAGGTCGACATCCCATTGCTGAAGGCGCCCGATGCGAGTCGAGTCATCGCTACCAGGCCGACCAGACCCGTCAAGGCCCCGAGAGCCATGGCCAGGTTCTTGTTCAGCATGCCTACTCCCATGGCCAGTCAGAGAGAATTGGTCGAGCCAGCACCGACACACTAGTCTTGTCGGCTGCGTAACTGGCGCAACGACCCGGGAGCATAGCTCAGTTGGTTAGAGCACTTGTCTTACAAACAAGGGGTCACAGGTTCGAGTCCTGTTGTTCCCACCCTCAAAGCACCTAGTGAGAGGCCAGTTTCGGAGCCTGTGCGGAATCGCTCCGCGCTGATAGGGCTCGCTCGCACACCTTTTGCGCACCCCTTTTGTCATCCGAGAGCCTCCGAAAGTCGGCTCAAAGCGTCGCGTGACACATCCATGCTGACATGTCCGTAGATATCGCCGGTGATGCCGATGCTGGCGTGTCGCAGCGTAGGTGAACTTGTGGTGAGTCGACCGCAAGACGTCAGGTCAGTTCGCCGAGCTGCTGCCGTCTGCACTGTGACGCCGCCTGTGGTCCGGCGGAGGCTTCCCGTGGGCTGATCACCGGGCCGCCCTGGACACTGAAGCAGTTGCACCAGGTTCGGGCGCTTACCGATCCCGATGATCGAAGACGAGGGCCACAGGCGGCACACGGCACCCTGACTCGCTGGCTGGAAGGGTGCGACTGCGATCGATGCCGGGAGGCGCAGAACGACGCAGCCAGGGCACGTTTCCGACGCAGGGCGCAGCGCCCCTCCCCGTCGAGGTGCGGAAGCAGTTCCTGGACGCGATCTACAGCGGCCAGCCGTTCCGGACCGTGCTCCGCGAGCTCGATCTGACCTCTAACCAGGTTTGGGGACTCACTAAGACTGACGAGGAATGGTCGACCGCGCTCGAGGCCGCACTTACGGCAACCCGCAGGGACGACCTCCAGCACGGCACCAACGCCGCGTATGTGGCCGGCTGTGTCTGCCGCGAGTGCCGAGACCATCAGCGCGACCGGATCGCTAGGAATCGCCGATAGGGTGGCCAACCCTGATCGTGGTTCGCGGCGTCAAAGCAACCCCGAGCCTTTCTTAACTCCACTCTTGAGGCACGCGGAGCG
>DATLPF010000001.1:0-11469 GCA_035535875.1 Propionibacteriaceae bacterium | reverse complement strand
CCTCCGCGGGTTCAAATCCCGCCGCCACCGCCCTTTGCAACTCGTCCAATGTTGCGCTTGCTCAAGCGGTGAATCCGGTTCGCTCGTTGAACCGGTCATCGCGGGTCGACCACGCTGGTGACGCTGTGTGCCACCCTTCGGCTATCGAAAGAGACTCCCGTAAGCCACCCCCAGAGATCGAGGACTCGAACTGCGCCCGCCGGGTCAATCTGCCGACGGGCCACCTCCTGCGCCGCACTCGTCGACATCCACGCATCCACGGACACATCCGTGGTCTTCGGAGGGCCGTGTGGCCCCGAGGCATTCGTGCTCAGGTGACCTCCGATCGCGCGGAGCTGATCGGCGGTGCCCTCTCCCAGCTGCTCCAGGTCAGCGGCAATCCCTGGCCAGGGCAGGGGTCCAGCTGTGCCATGCGTGCGGCGCAGCGTCTGTCCGCCTCGAACGACCTCCTGGGCGAGTCCGAGGACGCCCAACCAATCGACGCGGTCCGAGGTCCTTCGCAGCTCCGACCGATACTGCGCATATGTCGAATCAGCCAATGCCAGGAAATGCACGGCCACACTTGCGCTGTCGTGTTGTCCCGGAGCAGCGACCTCACGATGAGTCAACGACCGCACGGTCGACACCAGGTCGTTTGCCGCGGCGTCCAGGGTCGCCTTAGCGGTGCGACGCATTTCTCCCATTGCGCCACGCGGCCAAACCAGAAGGCCGACGACGGCGCCGAGGAGACCACCCAACACAACATCGAGTACGCGGACCTCAGCGAGCTTCCAGGACACGGGAGCCATCTGGGCGAACAACATCGCAACGAGCAACGTGAACATGGCCTGGCCCGCGACCGGACCCGCGAGTGGCCCGGCGGCTAGAGCGAGGACCATGACAAACGGGAACGCCACCTCATAGACCACCGAATCCGCACCAGCCACCGCCAGTACCAAGGCCGCCGCCAAGCCGCCAGCGACCGTTCCCAGAAATGCGGGAATGACGGCCGCACGTGTGGTCGCTAGTGACGTCCGCATCAAGGTCAGTGTCGCCAACAGCATCCAAAAACCGTGGGACAGGTCCAGCACACCGGCTATCAGTCGCGCAGCCGCCAGCCCGACAGCCAGCCGGACTGCGTTTTGAAAGAAGACCGACCGGGGAGTGAAATGACCCCGAAACCGCATGAACCAGAGTGACGGCGCAGACCGGGTTGCGTACCAGAACGGTTCTGCTATTGACCGTGCAGGCTCGCGAACGCGGTCACCTTGGGTGATACGGGTTGCCACGGCCAGGTCCCGCGTCCCGACGGCAACCTCCTCCGCGACGACGGCAAAGCGCAACCGAACCTGCAGATCGTGATCAATCTCCGAAGCTCTCGCAAGGGCTTCACGGTGTTGCAGATAGCTAGAGAGCCCGGCTTCGACCGGCCCGGGGTCCGGATCCGGGCCACGGCCGTCAAGCGCCTCCGCCGATTCACCAAGTGTGTGTGCCGACACACCAAGCAATTTCGCTCCCTCGTAATGGGACGCTGGCGTGCGATTCTGGCCGATCAGCTCAGCTAACACGCCGACCCGTGCCTCCAGCCGGCGCAGGATCGTCGCCGCTTGCATGGCTGCTCGATCTCGTCTGCCCGGTCCGGTCGGTCGTTCCAGAGGTGGAATGCGGCTGAGCCGCAGACCTACCCCCACATCCGTCTCGCTCTGAGTGCGGGCCCGCGGATCACCATCCGCCTCGAGAAGCGTCACGAGCCGCTGGCGAATGGCGTCAATGGCCTCGGCTAGCCGATGACGGAATGGCGTTGGGACCGGTGGTGGCCAGAGAATCCGGTCGGCGATCGCAAGCATGGCGACGGCGAGGACGAGACCCATCAGCCGTGATCCGAGCGCATCTGGGAGGTACGGCGGAAAGCTCGGCAAGATGTAGAGCAACTGCAGACCGTTGGTCGCACCGATGACGCGCGGGCCGCCGACGCCGGCGTACGCGATGGCGAAACCAACCACGAGCATCCCAGCAACGGCTGCCCACGTGTTGACCGCGAGCACGGTGCCCAGCGTTACGAGCACGACGCCGGCCAGCAGCGCAGCCCCGTAGGTTTTGGTGCGCTGCCACGGTTCGCCGGTCACGTCTGACAATGCGCCAAGGGCGATGCAACCAAAGGCCGCGAAGGTTGCCATCTGGGTGTCGTCGAGCACGTAGAGGCTGAAGTAAAAGGCGACGCACGCAGCCAGAGTCACCCGAGCAGCGCGTTTGACGGCAACGAAGCCCGGATCTTTGGACTTCAGCCAGTCGCGTAGGCCGGCGGCACGCATAGTGCCTTCAGTATCGAGGTTTCGCCTAGACGGCTGGAAGGCGCTGGTCGGTCAAGACCGCTCAGCGACCGATCCATCCGCGGCACTCCCCTGACCGCCACCTTCCTCAGATGCCGGCGAGAGGATCGTGACGACACTCGAGTCGTCCTGCGCACCGAGACCGGACGCTTCGGCGATGAGATACAACTGCTCGGCAGCCGCGGCCAGCGGCAGCGGGACGTGGCAGGTACGCCCGACGCTGGTGACGATCCCCATGTCCTTCACAAAGATGTCGACCCGCGACTTCACCTCAGCGCCCCCTGTGTAGGCCTGGAGCATGCGGGGCCCTCGATCGGCGAACATGAACGAGCCGGCCGCGCCCTTGGACAGCGCGTTGATCACCACGGCCGGATCCAGCCCGAGCCCCCGAGCGAGGGCGATGGCTTCGGCAGCGGCGGCGATATGGACCCCGGCGAGGAGCTGATTGATGGACTTCAGGGCCTGCCCGTCGCCGGGGCGTGGACCGACGATTGTCAGGGTGGAGGCAAGGTGGTCGAGCACTGGCTGAGCCGCCGCCAGGGCATCCTTCGTCGCTCCCACCACGATAAGCAGATCGCCATTTCCGGCCCTGACCGGGCCGCCGCTGATCGGTGCGTCGACCAGCGAGTACCCGGCATCCTCGAGCCTGTCGGCCAATGCGCGCGCGGCCTCGGGGCCGATGGTGCTGGTCAAGATCACCGGGGAGCCGGGTCTCAATGACTCCAGCACCCCGTCCTCGCCGAAGAGTGCGGATTCGGCTTGGCCTTGATCACGAACCGCGAGTAAGGCAATGTCGGCGTTCTTGCTGGCACCTTCCGGAGTGGCCTCGGCCACGATGCCATGTTCCGCGGCGAGCTTCCGGCGCGGCTCGAAGGGGTCGAACCCGGTGACGGAGAAGGTGGTCGCCAGGTGCGTGGCCATGGGTAGCCCCATGGCGCCCAGGCCGATGACGGCGATCTTGGTTCTGTTCTCAGACATGGGCCGGACCTCTCCTTTGAAGTTGAGGACTATTCAGACACTTCGCAGGGTGTCGACCACCGCCGCGAGCGCATCGTCATCGCCAACGTTTCCGGCGAACACGATGTACGGGATGCCCTGAGCGAGTCCGGTGACGGGCTCCCACAGCGAGATAATGCCGGGCAGCATCGTGCCGCGGCACCAGGCTCGCCGGATCCCCAAACCTTCGGTCGCGGTGTCGGACGAGGTGATGCCGCCCTTGGCCAGGACGAATGACGGCCTGATTTGGTTGACGATCTCGCGGACCGTACCGACCAGCGCGGCACTGACCGTGCGGGCGATCACCAGGCTGCTCGCCGCATCACTACCGGTCACCAGCGTTCGGCTGGTTCGGATCACGATGTCGCTGTCGGCGTCGTTGTTCCGCAGCACTGTCGCGGCCTGGCCGGCGACGTCGTTGACGTGCCGGTCCCGGGCGCTGTCGTCGAGCAGAGTCTGGACATCGAGCTCCAGTTCGATGATCTTGCCCCGGTCGCGCAGCTGGTCAAGCTGGCGGGTGGTGAGTCCGACGTGGGAGCCGACGGCGATCAAGCCATGTTTGGTCGCTGGGCGGGTCTCGTCGGGGTCGGGGGATTGCGCGGAAAAGATCTTCCTTAGCCGCTGGGCGTCTACCGGTGGGGTGGCGCGTTGTCCGGTGCGAGCACGGACGAACGAGGGGCCGATGCGGTAAATGAAGTTCTTGCCAGCGGCCTCGGCGCGAAGCAAGGCTAGGACCACCACCTGCTGGTCGGCGTCCTCGACGGTGTCCACGACAACCGGTTGGCCGTTATGCAGATCGACAAGGATCTCGTAGACCCTCTCCGGCCCACCCACCCGAATGTCGGTCAACGTGATCGTGGCGACCTCTTCGCGGGGGATTCGGCCGGCTGTCTTCTCCTCGACCCAGTCGCGTAGGTCGGAGTTGCGGTACCCGAAGCTCGCATCCTTTGCGAATTCGCTGTGCGAGACCGGAATCATGCCCTCGGCTATGCGGGCCCAATGCACCGAGTCGACCGTGAGGCGACCGGGCTCGACGTAGCTCGGGCAGACGATCACACCGTCGACCACGATGCCGCGCGCGGCCAGCTCTTCGGCCAGGACGTCGGTCTCAAGAGGGAAGTATCCGCGCAACGTGGAGTCGCTACGGCTCGCGATCACATAAGACACCTGTTCCAGACTGGCCGCCCGGTCCAGGGCATTGACGACCTGGCGGTTGCGTTCCGCCGCGTCGGCCTCCGAGAGGCTGCGCGTGTTGGTCAACACGAAGAAGCCAGTGGTTGGTTGTTGCAGCGCCCACTGCACGTCCGCAACCGTCCAGCTTGTCAACACCGGTAGATCGGCAATGGTCTGAGTACCGGTGGGGTCGTCGTCGAGCACGACCAGCCGCCGGCCCTTTCGGACCTCGTCCAGGTTCGCACCGACATCGAGGACAGGCGGTTGGTCGGCGAGCAGTCGTTCCAATGTGATGGCGCCGACAGACTGAGGCGACGGTGCAGGTGGGGAACCAGTGGTCACGGTAAACCCCCTCGGTTGGGGCCGGTCGTTCCTGTGAGACTACCGAGATGCCAGGCATGCCGCCCCGGCAGGGGGAGTCTTTTTGGTTGCTACGCGCAGCGGGGTACCTCAGGCACTGGACGCCGTGGGCCGCCTAGCAGTAAACATAAGAACACGTTTAGCCGACTCCCGATGGTCGGGGCGTGCTGTTGTCCGAAATGGATGATCGCGCCCTGTGGAAGGTCGTTAACAAATGACCGAACAGATCGAGCACATCGCGGTGATCGGTGCCGGTTACATGGGGGGCGGCATCGCGCAGGTGTTCGCCATGGCCGGGTTGGACGTCGCTATCTGCGACGCCGATCCGGAGCTGACTCACCGCAACCTTGATCGTTTGCGCCGGGAGACCGAAGATTTCGAGAAGCATGGTCTGTTCGAACCCGGTTCGGCCGACCTGGTGCAAGAAAACCTGCGGGCCGCCGACACCGTCGCTGAGGCGGTATCCGGGGCCGATCTGATCGAAGAGGCGGTGCTGGAGCGGCCCGAGGTCAAGGGTCCGGTATTACGCGGCATCGAGGCGGCGGCACACCCAGAAGCGGTGATCGGGAGTAACACCTCAACGCTGCCAATTGGCGATCTTGCGGTCGGTCTGGAGCACAGCGAGCGCTTCCTCGGTGTGCACTTCTCAAACCCAGCCCCGTTCATCCCAGGAGTTGAGCTCATCGCCCACGCCGGAACCGAGGAGGCTGTGATTCAGGCGGTCGAGGCCCTGGTTCGGCGTACCGGAAAACTGACGGCACGGGTTAACGACAAAGCCGGCTTCGTGCTCAACCGGCTGCAATACGTTCTGCTTAGAGAGGCCTTCAACCTCGTCGAGGAGGGAGTGGCCACGCCGAACGACGTGGACATCATCGTCCGCACGACATTCGGCTACCGGCTGCCATTCTTCGGTCCCTTCGCCATTGCCGATATGGCGGGCCTCGATGTCTACCGCGACGGCTTCCGCACGCTGGAAGCTCACTACGGCGAGCGCCTCGCAGCGCCCTCGATGCTGACCGAGCTGGTCGAGGCCGGACGGTACGGCGTCAAGCAGGGAGGCGGACTCGTCACTCCGGCCGGCGACCAGGCACCGCTGGTGGCCTACCGCAACACCGCGTACGCCCGGCTGGGCCAACTCCTTAGGGAGCTTGGCCCCGCCCCATTGTGATCACCGATCCTTCGTTCCGACCGAAAGGAAGCGATCAATGGCCACTGCTCCGTACACCGCCGAGACCTGGCCTATCGCGGCTGCAATGCTCCCCTTCGGAAGTACCGACTCGAAGGGTGGGCCAATCCACGACGCCGACCCGGAAGAGTGGGCCAAGCACCTGCGGCTGGTCCGGCGGATCGGTTTTACTGAGGTCGACCCAACCGACACGTGGGTTCGGGTCGGCGATCTCAGCCCGGAGCGGCTCTCCGACTTCAAGAGCGTGCTGAGCGACGTCGGCCTGACCATTCCCGCCATTTCGACCTCCCGCCGCAGCGTGATGGATCCCGAACACGGCGAGGAATACCTCGCGTACAGTCACCGACTGCTCGACAAGGCGGCGGAGCTCGGAGTGCCATTGGTCAGCTTTGGCTTCTTTCAGGCGATGACCGAAGAACAGCAACGAGCGTTGTGGTTCTGGTTGGTCGATGGCTGGCATGACGATGACTCGCCGGAGGTGCGGAGCCGCGCTGCGTCGTTGATTCGCGAGCTGGCCGAGCACGCCGCCAGTAACGGCCAACAGATCACCCTCGAGATGTATGAGGACACCTACGTCGGGACCTGCGACGGCGCGGTTCAATTCCTCAAGGAAGTGGGACACGACGCCTGTGGCCTCAACCCTGACATCGGCAACTTCATTCGACTACACCGCCCGATCGAGCCGGTGCAGGACATGCTCGACAAGGTCTTGCCGTACAGCAACTACTGGCACGTCAAGAACTATCTACGGGACGAAGATCCGGCGACCGGTCAGGTGATGACCTTCCCGGTGCCGATGGAGTTCGGCTTGATCAACTACCGGGCCGCGATCAGTCAGGCGCTCGACCTCGGCTTCCGGGGTGCTTTCCTGTGCGAGCACTACGGCAGCGACGCGATAACCGTGATCGGCAAGAACTGTGCCTACATCCGCGACATCCTCGCCACCTTGATCGACTGACGCAGGACGAGAAGAAGGAGCAGCAATGACATCCGCCCCAGCCGCAGAGACATCCACCGTCTCATCACGGTTGCCCGAGGTGCGTACGGCCGTCGTCACCGGGGCCGGCGGTCCGGCGGGCATCGGCCGAGTGACCGCCCGGATACTGGCCGAGAACGGCTGGCACGTCGCGCTGGTCGACATCAACGCCGATGGCCTGGCCAGCGTGGAGGAAGAACTCCGCGCCGCGGGACATGAGAACCTGCTTGCAGTACCGACCGACATCGCCTCGGAGCCATCGGTGACCGAGGCGTACGAACAGATCGACTCCGAGCTCCCTCCGGTGGTCGGTCTGGTCAACCTAGCCGGGATTGCCTGCCCGGTGCCGCTCCACGAATGCAGTTTGGCGGAGTTCGAACGGGTGATGGCAGTGAACGTCACGGGTTCGTTTCTGATGCTCAAGGCGGCGGCTGCGCGGATGATCCCGCAGGGTGTCGGACGCATCGTCAACACGTCCTCGATCACCGCCCTGGACGGAGGCGGCACGTTTTCCAAAGGCGTGTACGCCACCGCAAAGGCGGCGGTGATCGGGATGTGCCGCGGTGGGGCGCGGGAACTCGGGCCGTACGGGATCACCGTGAACGTGCTTGCACCTGGGCCCGTTGACACCGAGATCATGGGTGGCCGGCTCAGCGAGGAGCGCAAAGCCGGGATGTCTGCCGGCATCCCGCTAGGGCGGGTCGGCCAGCCCGAGGAGATCGCCGCCACGGTAGCGTTCCTGCTGTCCGAAGGTGCCGGCTACATCAACGGAGCAACCATCCAGCTCGACGGCGGCAAGCACATGCACTGAACCACTCTGACCAACGGCACCACGACCAAGGAGACATCGATGGCCGACACCGTCACGAATCTAACCCCCCAGCGTCGCTTCGAGTTGAGCGAGCAGGCAACCCGGAAGGTCTTCAGACGACTGGTCCCATTTCTGCTGCTGATGTATGTGATTGCGTTCTTGGACCGAAGCAATGTCTCGTTCGCCCAGCAAGAGTTTGAGGCTGACTTCGGCATCAGCGCGGCCTCATACGCCTTCGGCGCTGGGCTTTTCTTTGTCGGCTACGCGATCTTCGAAGTCCCGAGCAATCTGTTGTTGCACCGGGTCGGGGCGCGGTGGTGGCTGTCCCGGATCATGGTGACCTGGGGCATTGTCGCCGCCGCCTTCATGTTCGTCCAGGGGCCGATCAGCTTCTACATTCTGCGTTTCCTGCTCGGTGTCATGGAAGCCGGTTTCTTCCCCGGCGTCATCTTGTTCCTCACCTACTGGTTTCCAGCACGGCACCTGAGCCGGGCCCGGGGTTACTTCTATATGGGCATCGCGCTGGCGGGCATTCTCGGTAATCCGCTTTCTGGCGGTCTGCTGGAGCTTAACGGCTTCCTCGGGCTGCGCGGCATCCAGTGGATGTTCCTGGTCGAGGGTCTGCTGGCGGTCGCGGTCGGCGTCTGGGCCTTCTTCTACCTGACCGACAAGCCTGAGCAAGCGGCGTGGCTCCCCGACGACGAGCGGGAGGCTCTCATGGAGACGATTGACGCCGAGGACACCGCCAAGGAGGAAGGCCACGGGCCGAAGAAGGTGCTGGCCGCCCTCGGCAACTGGCGGGTGTGGTACTTCGCGCTGATCTATTTCTGCCTCCAGATTGCGGTCTACGGTGTCACGTTCTTCCTGCCCACTCAGGTGACCGCCATCACCGGCCAGAAGCTCGGCTTCCAGTCTTCGCTGGTGACCGCCATTCCTTGGGTCTTCGCACTGGTGGGTCTGCTGATCTTCCCGGGTATGGCCGACCGCACCCGCAAGCACCGGTTGATCGGCACGCTGCTGCTGCTGGGCACCGCGTTTGGCATCGTGATCTCCGGTGCGCTCAGCAGTTACCCTGTGCTCGCGATCGGCGGCCTATGCCTGGCCGCGATGGGGTTCATCGCCATGTCCCCAATCTTCTGGACGCTGCCGACGGAGTACATGACCGGATACGCCGCCGCCGCCGGCATCGGATTGATCAATTCGCTGGGCAACCTGGGTGGTTTTCTGGCGCCCATCCAGCGCGACTACTTCAAGGAAACGCTCGGCGGGAATGCAGGCCTGTACTCCCTGTCCATCGGGGCCGTCCTTGCCGCAGTGCTGTTTGCGATGACCGCGTTCTTCAAGAAGGCCAACGAGGTCGAGGCCGGCCACCTGGATGAGGTCGACGCCATGTACGTACCGCATGACAAGGCTGAGGCGGCGCGGGGGGTTCACAGGTCTACCAGGTAGGGACATGAGAGCGCTGGTATTGCGCGATTTCTACGACATCGCGGTTGAGGAACGGCCCGATCCGGTGGCGGGGCCTGGGCAGGTGGTGGTCGAGGTGATCGCCACGGGAATCTGCGGCTCGGACTTCCACGGCTACTCCGGTGAGAACGGTCGCCGCCACCCTGGCCAGATCATGGGACACGAAACCGTCGGCCGGATTCGGGAGCTCGGAACAGGCGCGGGGGAACTCAAGGTCGGCCAGCTTGTGACCGTCAACCCGGTGATGTCCTGCCACGCCTGCCCGGCTTGCCTGTCTGGTCAGGAACACTGGTGCAGTCAGCGGGTGGTCCTCGGCGTTGCGCCAGAGATCCCGGCGGCCTTCGCCGATCAGGTTGCGGTCCCCGCGGCGAACATCGTGCCGCTGCCGGACGACATGCCGGAGGAGCTCGGTGCCCTGGTGGAGCCGATGGCCGTGGGATACCACGCCGTCCGCCGCGCCCAGCCTGTCGCCGACGATCGGGTGCTGGTCATCGGCGGCGGGCCGATCGGGCAAGCGTGCCTGCTCGCCGCCCAGCGGCTGGGAATCCAAGCGCTGGCATTGTCCGACGTCAGCGCGTCACGCCGCGAGCTCTGTGCGCGACTCGGGGCGGCGGTGATCGATCCAGCGAGTGGAAATCTGGTTGACGCCGTGGCCGCCGAGCTCGGTGGGTCCGCGACTCTGGCGGTGGACGCGGTCGGGATCAGCCGGACTGTGGCCGACGCGCTGGCCGCGTCCAGCCTGGGAAGCAGGATCGTGCTGGTCGGAATGGGCTCGCCCCAGCTGGAGCTTGCCGCGTACGCCCTCAGCACGGCGGAACGAGCGCTGATCGGGTCGTTCACCTACAGTGCGGATGAGTTCGTCCAGACCGCCGACTGGGTCGGCACTGTTCCCGAGGGGATCCAGGCGCTGATCGACGGCCGCGTCGGTTGGGAGGGGGCGCCGCAGAGCTTTGATGACCTGGCCCGGGGCCGTAGCACCGCGAGCAAGATCTTGGTGTTCCCTCACGGGCCACCGCAGAGAGCTCCGGCATGATCACTTCGAAGATCGCGCAAGTCCGGGCGTACACCGTCGGTGCCGGGGGTGGCGCGGACTACCACGACCAGCAGGGCTACCACTGGATCGATGACCACATCGCGACTCCGATGTCACGGTACCCGGGCTACGAGGACAGCCGCCGGAGCTTCGGTCTCAACGTGCTGGGCACACTCGTCGTCGAAGTCGAGGCCGACGACGGCACTATTGGGTTCGGTGTGACCACGGCGGGCGAGCCCGGGGCCTGGATCGTGGAGCGGCACCTGGCCCGGTTCCTGGAGGGCGCTCCGGTCACCGACATCGAGAAGATCTGGGATCAGATGTTCCGGTCGACGCTGTTCTACGGTCGCAAGGGGCTGGTCCTCAACGTGATCAGTGCAGTTGATCTTGCTCTCTATGACCTGCTCGGTCGGCTGCGGCAGGAGCCGGTCTATCACCTGCTGGGCGGTGCGGTCCGCGACGAGCTGATCTTCTACGCCACCGGCGCGCGGCCCGACCTGGCGCAGCAGATGGGCTTCGTCGGCGGCAAGCTGCCCCTGCATCACGGCCCGCATGAGGGGGTGGCGGGTCTGCGGGCGAATCTCGATGAGCTCGGCGCGATGCGGGAGAAGGTCGGGGATGACTTCTGGCTGATGTGGGACTGCTGGATGTCGCTGGACCTCGACTACGCCACTCGGCTGGCCACCGCAGCGCACGAGTACGGGCTGAAGTGGCTGGAGGAGGCATTGATCCCCGACGACTACTGGGGCTACCGGGATCTCCGCAGCAGCGTGCCGCCCGGGATGCTCATCTCGACCGGCGAGCACGAGTCCACTCGGTACGGATTCCGCATGCTGCTCGAGATGGGGTGCGCCGACATTCTGCAGCCAGACGTCGGCTGGTGCGGCGGGATCACCGAGCTGATCAAGATCTCCGCGCTCGCGGACGCCTACGGTGCCCTGGTGGTTCCGCACGGGTCGAGCGTGTACTCCTACCACTTCGTGATCACCCGGACGAACAGCCCGTTCGCCGAGTTCTTGATGATGGCGCCCGAGGCCGACGAGGTGGTGCCGATGTTCTCGCCGCTGCTGATGGGCGAGCCGGTGCCTGTCAACGGTCGGCTCAAGCTGCCCGACACCCCAGGTTTCGGCGTCGAGCTCAACCCCGATGTTTCCCTGC